>NZ_JALRGW010000089.1:0-1153 GCF_023253315.1 Aestuarium sp. | reverse complement strand
AATTGATTGTAGACCGACACAGGACGTTCAGCTTCGTCCAGCCCAGCATGCGACAGATGTTGCGCTGAAATTGGAAGCCAGGTCCGATTGGCGGAAGAGAACCCGCCATTGGGCTGACTGGCGCGCCAGACCATGGGTGTGCGACAAGTGTCGCGCCCTAGAAAGACCGGTGCGAATTCAATGCCCCAAGGGTCTTGCATTTGATCTAACGGTATGTCGCGCACGTCTTCGAGACCAAGTTCTTCGCCTTGATACACACAGGTGGAACCAATCATGCTGGTTTCCAACTTCAAAAGTAGAAGTTGCATCGCCTGACATTGTGAGGCGTCCAAGCCCAGCGCCCCCAATTGGCGCGTAGCCGAGCGTGGCACGTCATGATTTGAAAAAGAAAAGGATTGGCGGCCGCTTTCGTTGAAGGCCGCGACGGCTTTGTTGAGCGTGTAGCGCAATCCCTCTACGTCCAGGCCATCCCAGGCTAAGAGATCGAAATTATATGTCGCATGAAGCCTACCCTCGGCGGTAAACGTCTGACTGACTTGGACAACATTCGCATCATCACCATGAACCTCGCCCATTAGAAAGCGATCCCCTTGATATGAGTCGGCACACGCGCGGAATGCTTCGCTGAAGCCCTGAATGGACGGCTGGTTCAACTGCGCAGTGTCTTTCAGTTGGCGAAAAAATGGTTGCTGCTGTTGGGGCAACTCTCCCAGAACGAAGTCAAGATTTGGTTTATTGTTCTTAAAGGGTGGCGTATCCGCGTTGATTGTGTGAACCGCGTCCAGTCGGAAGCCGTCTACACCACGGTCAAACCAGAACTTGGCGATGTCGACAAACGCATTCTGTACGTCTGGATTGGCGTGGTTCAGGTTCGGTTGTTCGGGCAGAAAGTTGTGCAAATAGTATTGTTGGCGACGCGGCTCGAAAGACCATGCGCGGCCACCAAAGAAAGAAAGCCAATTAGTCGGCGCGGACCCGTCTGAAAGCGGATCGACCCAGTGGAACCAATCCGCTTTGGGATTGTCGCGCGACTGGCGGCTTTCCTGAAACCACGCATGTTGATCCGAGCAATGCGCCGGCACAATGTCGATCATCAGCTTCAGGCCAAGGCCATGAGCTTTGTCAATCAGCGCATCAAAATCCGCGAGCGTTC
>NZ_JALRGW010000088.1:0-1165 GCF_023253315.1 Aestuarium sp. | reverse complement strand
CGCTTTGGTGCTTGGTGGCTGCTTTGCATGGGCTCTGGGTCAGGTCATGATCAGAAAACTTAAAGATGTTTCAGGAATGCAAGTTACAGCCTGGATAGCAGTTTTTGCTGCTCCACAATTATTTTTAATGTCAGCGATATTTGAGAATGGGCAAGAAGAAGCAATGAGGACTGCTAACCCATTGGTATGGTGGACCGTTCTATACCTTGGCTTGATAATGACATGCTTGGGTTATTACTTTTGGAACACGTTGATACGGCATCACGATGTAAGTAAAGTCGCACCGTTCTTATTGCTGCTTCCAGTGTTCTCTGTATTAGGTGGAAATCTTTTCTTGGGAGAAACAATCACAGTAGAGAAGTTTTATGGCGGTGCTACGATACTATTGGGAATTGGAGTTATCGTGCTCAACCCGAAATTTTTCTCAATGGTAACGCGATAGCAAAAGAGCGTAGTATTATGAGCATAAACTCTTATCATCAAATCAACTTAGAAAAACTTTTCTTAGAGTTATCTCAGGTTTTTAACGGAAACAGCGAAATTGAAAAAATTTCGTCTCAAGAATTGCGTGCAAAAGCAAAAGTTGCCTTGGCTTTCACAGAAGAGAAAGCAATATCCAAAGACATAGCCAACGTAATGAGATCGGATGACGCACATCCAATTTGTTCAGAAATTCTGAAGACGCCATTTAACTGGGCACCCCCAGAGACCTCCAAAAGCGATTTGTATAAAAAACACAGTTACTTTAAAGCACATGTAGAATTATTAGGACCAGACGGCTTGGTAAAATCCAACATTGTCCGTCTAGGTCTTTATGGAATGCAATCACATTCAGAATACGGGATTCGGACCCACCCAGCAGAAGAAATCTATGTAATGCTCGCTGGTGAATGCTTTTGGCTTCGCGGGAATTCGGGATATCAAAGCTCATACGTTGGTGGCAGGTCTCACCATCCTTCGTTTCTACCGCACGCCACTTTAACAAAAGAATTGGCGTTTATGTCGGTGTACGCTTGGATTGGCGATCTTTCGACGCAAGATTACAAATATCAGGGGTTACCTGAACTGTGTTAATAATGAATACTGTGTTCATTCACTAGGTTGTAGACACAGTGTTAGACCCCGGAATCTCTCCCCTCAAACACGCGAAAAAGTGTGTGTTTGG
>NZ_JALRGW010000087.1:0-1176 GCF_023253315.1 Aestuarium sp. | reverse complement strand
GTGCAGCCGCCCGACTGGCTGGCCTTCGGGGCGCTGCCAATCATCATCTGCCTGGCGTTCCATTACTACGTCTATGCCTACCTGATCCTGTCGGGCGCACTGACCACGGTGGACAGCCAGCTCGAAGAGGCGGGTGCCATCGCGGGCCTGTCGCGCCTGCGCCAGTTCGCGGCCATCACCATGCCGCTGGTGCTGCCCGCTCTGGGCTCCGCCGTGGTAATGACCTTCATCCGCGTGGTGGGATCGTTCGGCACCCCGGCGGTACTCGGCATGCCGGTCCGCTACTTCACCCTGCCGACGCAGATCTATGCCGCCATCGGCTCGCGTAATGTCGGCGACGGCTATCTTCTGGCGCTGGTGCTTGTGGTCATGGCGGTGCTGTTCATCTGGATCAACCAGCGCATGATCGGGGTCCGCAAGAGCTTTGTGACCATGTCCGGCAAGGGCGTGCGCTCGAAGACCATCGACCTCGGCCCGGCGCGCTGGCTGGTGCTGGGCCTCGTGGTGCTCCTGCTCTCATTCACGGTGATACTGCCGATCGGCCTTCTTTTGCTGGAATCCCTGTCCAAAACCGCCGGGAACTACGATCTGTCGAACCTGACGCTGCACTACTGGTTTGGTGAGCGTGGCGAGGTCAATGCGCTCTATCCGGGCGTTTTCCACAACCCGCAGATCCTTGGCGCGGCTTGGAATTCCATCCGCCTGGCGCTCTGTGTGGCGCTGCTGACCGGGCTCCTCGGCTTTCTTGTCGGCTACGTGGTGGTGCGCACCCGCGGTACCATGGCGTCAAAGGCGCTCGAGACCTCGGCCTTCCTGCCCTACATCTTCCCGTCGGTCGCCTTCGGCGCGATCTACATCGGCATGTTCTCGAAGCCGATCGGGCCGATGCCGGCGCTCTATGGCACTTTCGCGCTTCTCGTGCTGATCGCGGCGGTCAAGAACCTGCCCTACACGTCGCGCACCGGCATTGCGGCGCTCTTGCAGATCGATAAATCGCTCGAAGAGGCGGCGCGCACCCAGGGCATCGGCTGGCTGGCACGCGTGCGGCGCATCGTAGTGCCGCTGGCGTCGAACGGGCTGATGTCTGGGATGTTGCTTAGCTTCATCGGAACCATGCGCGAGCTGTCGCTAATTATCCGTCTGGTGACGCCTTCGACAGCGGTGCTGGCGAGCGTG
>NZ_JALRGW010000086.1:0-1184 GCF_023253315.1 Aestuarium sp. | reverse complement strand
GTCCTGGGTTTTCATTAATTTAACATTTGGCTCTAAATGAAACCGTATATCAAATTTTAAATTCAGATTAGTTTTTTTAATCGTAACTTTATCAGTGCCAACAAATTTAAATTGCTCCGGATAATATTCAATATCTCTCTCATGAATTGCACTATATTTTTTGTTATATCCATCATGAGAAGCACTGATTTTCCAATAATTTTTTTCAAAAACTATATTTTTTTTTAAGATTTTTAATCTATTTTTTAATAAGTAGTCTTTTTTTATTTTTTCAAACTTACATGAGGAATTGTCATCAAGAATTAAAGTACTATGAGTTGCAGTTGATTTTGAAAGTTGAGCAAGCTTTTCATTATTGCCAGTATAATACCCACAATTACTAATTAACTTTTTTCCATTTGAGTTTATTTCAAAAGACAATGACCCTGATTGGTATTCTGCAGAAGAACTAATTGATGGGGGCTCACCAACATCCATGGTTATGGATATCTTTTTGTCATGTAAAATAGCATATCCACCAAACTCTTTATTTTCGTTTTTAAACTTATAACCAAATCTTCTCAAATAATGATCAAATTCATCATTATTAGAAATATTGTTACCATTCATTAGAATGTCAGATTTAATGTTTTGCCATGTAAAAGCATATCCCTGACCTAAATAAAATATAGTTTCATTAATTGAATCAGGCACTTCAACTTGCGCTTCTTTAAACCACTCTCTAATTAAAATGAAATATTTAAGGTAGAAGATTAACTGCTTAATGCTTCTAGATTTTGTAAATCCAAAGTTATCAAATTCAGAGTTAGATATTTTCTTTAATAGATTAAGGCCATATGAAAGATATTTTTTTTCATCTTTATAGCTTAGCCCGACTAAAATAATTGCTGCACAGCCTATTATTTTATTATTTGTATTTTTAGAGTTATTTATCTCTCCTATTAGATGATTAGTTTGCTTTTGGATCATGCCATTAAAAATTTCTAAATAATTTTTATCAGCTTGCTCCAAAGTCAAACTATGATTAGAGAGCCAGGCTATTATTCTTTTAGAAGTAAGATCAAATTCCCAGCTTCTTGAATTATATTTGTGATTTTTAGTTATCCAATCAGATACAATTTTTTGTGTTTTTTTTCTTGATGATTTTAAATCAAGGGTAAAAAACCAATAAAAATTATTTAATC
>NZ_JALRGW010000085.1:0-1209 GCF_023253315.1 Aestuarium sp. | reverse complement strand
GAAGCCATCATACAAATGGATCAGAGGCCATATATGCACTAACTATAAACTTGGACCGGTCAAATGAGGCTGCTCAATCTGCACCAATCGTGCGACAATCATGCGAGAAGACCTCGAAGATCGTGTCATCACAGGCCTGCGAGATCGGCTGTGGTCCCCCAAAATGGTCAGCGCCTTCGCAGACCAATACCGCAAATCCTATAATAACTTTGCGGCCAATGTTTCAGCCGAACGGGAGAAAGCCGAACGCAAGCTCGCAAAAACACAATCAGCGATCGACCAAATCACAAAAGCCGTCGAAGACGGGATGTATCACCCCTCCATGATCGCAAAGCTCACAGAACACGAAGCAACAAAAGAGGCACTCGAGCTGGAACTCGCCTCAGAGCCCCCTGCCCCAACATTGCGTCTGCATCCCAGCATGAGCACCCGCTTCAAAGAGCACATTCACGCCCTGAGCGTCGCACTCCGCGAAGACCATTTACGGACAGAGGCCGTTGAGATCCTCCGTGGCTTCGTTTCAGAAGTGCGGATGGTTCCAGACGCCAGTGCGCAGGGTGGGCATCAGATGGAATTGGTCGGCGATTTAGCCGGAATTCTTCAATTAAGTCATGGGGATGAGAGTAAGCGCCGCTCCATTATCGCAGGAGGGTCGGTTACGTTGGTTGCGGGGGTAGGATTTGAACCTACGACCTTCAGGTTATGAGTGAGGAGGTGATGCTTATCAAATTGTATCATCGAGTAGCAAATCTTAGCAAATTATGACATTATACTATTGTATTTAAACAAATTTTTACTGAACCATTGCACCAAGAGCGCTCAGCAGCTACCATCAAGCATCATATTTAACGCGGCAATTAACGTGGCAATTATACGATGCTGACCGATCGCACAATACGAGACGCAAAACCGAAACCGTCCGTGTACCGCCTGCGCGATGCAAACGTGGTTTGCAGAGGTTTCGGCGTGGCAGTCGCCCCATCAGGCAAGAAGACCTTCTTCTTGTCGTACACCTCACCTGAGGACGGGAAGCGCAAGCAGGTTGCCATCGGCCAGTTCCCAGCCCTGTCACTGAAGGAAGCCCGCCTCAAAGCCGGGGCCCTGCGCGAGAAGGTTAATGAGGGACAAGACCCAGCCGTCGAGAAGAAGCGAGCCATCGATGCTAGGCTGGAACAACGAGCACTCGGCACGTTGGGCGACTTAATCGAT
>NZ_JALRGW010000084.1:0-1215 GCF_023253315.1 Aestuarium sp. | reverse complement strand
TATTGAGTATCGTCAATCTAAACACATTACCCGCTTATATGATTGTTGTCAAAGGCAATCATATAAGCGAATCCTATGCTGAGTACTGTATTCCTAAATGGGAATCGTTAGGATATTCTATAACACGTATAGATGCATATACCCCCGACACTATTCCATCTAGCCCACTGATATTCACAAAGAACTATTCTCGCAAGTATATTAAGAATGGCGATGATGGTAAAATATTTTCTCCGACAGAAATAGCGATATGGTATTCGCACTATCAAACTTGGCAAATAGTTGCAGAAACGAGATCGCCTTCACTAATTTTAGAGCATGATAGTATTCCAAACGATAGCAATATAATCAATTGGAACAGCAGATATGACTTCTGCACTTATGATATAGGTGCTATGGGATGTTATGTTATAAAACCAAAGTTTGTCGATCACATTCATATAGAAATGCTTAAGAATAAGTGGATAATTGATACAGGGCCACTAGGATATATTCATAGAGCATTCCGACTTAGATGGAAAGGCCAAGTAAGATGCTTATTCAAAGATTCTGTTAAGTACGAGCATAGGTCTACTCAGGTCGTAGATGAACGTATAGGTTGGTTAAACGACAGATATAGTGGAACTGAATTTGAAAACATATATCATGAAGATTACTCAAACTCGAAGTTACATAAAAAAGTGATGTTAGACAATATATAAATATACATAGTGCATCCTAACTATAAGAGGAACTATGTTAAATTTTAGTCAATATATTACCGAAGGTCGTTCCCGAGGCGAAGCGATGGAAGACATCATCATCGTCCATCTCAGGCGCGTGCAGCGATCACTCCGCGTGCGCAGATTCTAACAAATACTGCGCGTCCGCTACGGATGGGTCCGGGAGATGTCGCCCGTGCGAAGAATGCGCGACATTTGCCGACGGGATCACGGGGAATTGTCCGGCCATTTGCAACTCCTCGAGCGACGTGCCGGACGCCGATTCGTCTTCGTACACCTCCGAGGAGTTCTTCAACGCGTACACGTACTGGAACAGAGTTAAAGACGAAGGTTTTGAAGAAGGGGTTGTTTCAAATAAAGGGTGCGAATCGTCCGCGATCGCGGCGACGACGTCCACGTCGGGCTCTTTGAAAGGGAGAACCGGGAAATGCGTTCCCTCGTTTACGAAAAAAGACCAAGACAAGTGGTGTTCGATGGAAACGCTGACGCAGAC
>NZ_JALRGW010000083.1:0-1217 GCF_023253315.1 Aestuarium sp. | reverse complement strand
TGAGCCTCCCCCACTGAACCGGTCCACCGCTATGTTTAGGAAACGGAGGACCATGAATGGCAAACAAACGACCAAAGCCCGAAGAGATCGTTACAAAGTTGCGTCAAGTTGAGGTGTTGATTGGGCAAGGATTGTCCCGTCTTGATGCGATCAGACAAATTGGTGTTGTTGAGCAGACCTATTATCGCTGGCGCAGACAGTATGGTGGTATGGGCGTTGATCAATTGAAAGAGTTCAAACGCCTACAAAAAGAGAATGAACAGCTGAGAAGAGCTGTTTCTGATCTGACGCTCGACAAGCTGATCTTAAAAGAAGCTGCACGGGGAAACTTCTAAGCCCCGCTCGTCGCAGGGTATGCATTAATCATGTTCGCAGCCAATTGGATGTTTCAGAGCGCAGAGCCTGTCGTGTGCTTGAACAACATCGGTCCACACAACGTAATCCCCCAAGAGGGCGTGCGGATGAAGAGAGACTTGTTGCGGATATGATTGAGTTTGCCCGACAGTATGGCCGTTATGGCTATCGCAGAGTGGCCTACCTTCTGAGAGAGGTGGGTTGGTCAGTCAGTGATGGTCGCATTGAGAGGCTGTGGCGACGAGAGGGGCTCAAAGTTCCACCTAAGCAACCCAAGAAGGGACGGCTCTGGCTGAATGACGGTTCGTGCGTCCGTCTTCGCCCCCAGTACCGCAATCATGTTTGGAGCTATGATTTTGTGCACTGCAGAACGGATGACGGGAGACCGTTTCGAACCTTAAACATTATCGATGAGTACAGTCGGGAATGCTTGACCATCAAAGTTGAGCGGAAACTGAACTCCACGAATGTGATCGATGCCTTAACAGATCTGTTCATCTTGCGTGGACCACCTGCATACATTCGCTCTGACAATGGGCCTGAGTTCGTTGCTCTAGCGGTCAGAGATTGGATTACGGCTGTCGGCGCAAAAACAGCTTATATCGAACCTGGAAGCCCGTGGGAGAATGGATATTGCGAAAGCTTTAACGGCAGGTTCCGTGATGAGCTATTGAATGGCGAAGTCTTCTACACGCTACGAGAAGCACAAATCATCATTGAAAAATGGAGACGGCACTACAACACAAAGAGACCACACAGTGCATTGGGCTATCGCCCACCGGCTCCTGAAGCCATCATACAAATGGATCAGAGGCCATATATGCACTAACTATAAACTTGGACCGGTCAAATGAGGCTGCTCA
>NZ_JALRGW010000082.1:1012-1260 GCF_023253315.1 Aestuarium sp. | reverse complement strand
CCCTTGCGCAGTGGCATTACATTTGGCTCCCAAGTAAACCTACAGGCTGTTGCTGACCACGCATTGCGTTCTCAAGATCAAGCTGGCTCATGCCAAGCATAGTTGCTGCACCTGCAATGCCGTAGCGTTTTACGATGTCAATTAGCTTTTCATCAAACACAACGTAATTGCGAGAACCTTCGCCAGCGCCGCGCGACATGGCGTCAAGGTATTTGATGCCCGGAATTCCAGCTTTAAGCAACTCTTGC
>NZ_JALRGW010000082.1:0-1002 GCF_023253315.1 Aestuarium sp. | reverse complement strand
TGAACCAAGCTGTGACATAAGATCAGCCACACCGCCTTGCCCGCCGCTTCGATAAAAACTTTCTCCAGATACACTCGGCGCAAGATTGTTTATTTCATCGTTTAGCGCGTTAATGCGCGCAGAAATTTCTGGGTCGCCCATCCAGCCTCCAGCTCGGCCTGCTTTGGCATTTCCTTCTTCCATCAAGCGGGTTGCCTCTGTGTTGATTTCATCTTCTGTGCGGCCACTCAAGCCTAGCCTGCTTAAAATATTTGGCTGTTCGCTTAGCGGCTTATCCCAATCAAGGAAGTCTTCTGGGTTGGCTTTGATGTTTACCTCATACATGCGACCAGCGTCAAACTCACCAGTTTCTTTGAAACCTCTTAGCTGCTGGATTTTGTCAGACTGAATTTGCCTTTGCGCCGCGAACCTACGCTCATCGCCACCAAAATCACCTAATGCTGCACGTTCATCTAGGCGGCTCAGTTTGCTTTCTACATCCTGAATTGCGCGATCTACATCTCCGCCAGCAGCCTCCAATGCTCTACGCGCCGCCGATGTGTTGCCTTTTGAAAGCTGATCTCTGTAGGCTTTTGCCACAGGCTCCGCCTCAGCAAAATACAAACCATGCCCGTAAACCTGTGCGCCTTCGCCAGTGCCAATTGCATCTAGGCTGAACCGATCAAACGTGTGCGGGCTACCGTGATACGCCAAAATACCTTGCGGAGCACTTGGCTCAAGCCGTTTCAAGGCATCAGTGTTCCAAATTTGATATGTAACGTCACCAGCACCATCATCCATGCGAACGCCATCATACCCCATGTTCTGCAACTCACCTACACTGTAACGATCTATGTCGTCCCATGTTGCAAGTTTTGCAGAAGGCGATATTTCAAATTGATGCTCAAAGCCTTTGCCAGTTGTTACAATGTTATCCCAGTTTGCTTGAGGTGACGCCATCCAGAACGTCCCATCTGCGCTCTTGGATAGATCAATATCACCAAAATTTTGTGCAGAACGATG
>NZ_JALRGW010000081.1:0-1277 GCF_023253315.1 Aestuarium sp. | reverse complement strand
AATACCCCAATAGCAAAAGAAATTGCTGAAAAATTATCCTCAATACTAAGTAATAATTGTTTAGTTATAGATATTACAACTCATAATAAAACTGGATCTATTGAAACTGAAGAAATTTATAAAAAAAATAATATTAGATACATAGAGTGTCCTGTAATGGGTGGCCCTGTACAAGCTGAAGAAGGTGTTTTAGGTGGCATAGTTGGTGCCTCTGATGAAAATTTTAAAATTGCTGAAACTTATTTAAAAAATTTCTGTAAAAATTACTTTCATTTTGGGCCTGTTGGCATGGGTGCTAAATCAAAATTATTAAACAATTTTTTAACATTAGGAAATGCTGCATTAATCAATCATTTAGCAAAAACAGGAAAAGAATTTGGTCTGGACATGAAAAAATTATTTGAAGTTGCTAAACTTGGATCTGGAAACTCAGCTGCTTTAAATCGGGTTTTTGATAGTTTACTTGTTGGAGATTATACTGGATTTAAGTTCACTGCAAAAAACTCAGTTAAAGACTTAACTTACATACAAGATTTATTAAAAGATTTTCCTGAAGCAGAAAAAGTTGCAGAGATAAATAAAAACTATTTTCAAAAAGCTGTTGATGATGGTTATGGTGAAAATTTTATAAGCGAATTAATAAATAAAAAATAAATTTTAATTAAAAATTTTTTGTACTCTCGTTTTAAGGGAAGTAATTTTGGATACCGAGAATCTACTAAAGCAACAGGTTGTATTCAAGAAATATATTTGCATGAAATTAAAATAAATTTATTGATAAAAGTTTGAATAATAATTAGCTTATTAATTAAGGAGGTTATTATGATAAAACTTACGCCACCTGACACATAACTGAAGATCTTCAAATACAAAAACACAAAAACAAAAATCCAATCGGATTTTAATGCCAAGGAGGCAACATAGAGGAGCTCTTTTGGTGAAGAGACTGAAAGAGCGACCCTCTCAAATTAATTCAAAGATTTCAAGATTTCCAAAGGTAAAGGTGCTTCAGGATATTTTTTAATGCAAAGTTCTTCATATTTCTTACAAAACCCAATTATAGTTTCATAAACTTCGTCAGTTTTATTTGAATTCTTTTCAAGATCTAATTTCTTAATTATTTGCTCTCTTTCTTTTTCTAGTTCTTTTACTTGTTTGCCTGATAAATATTCCCCAGTCTCAATTTCCCAATACGTATCTTTTAACTCTTCCTCACTTAGATTGTTCAATTTTAACTGTAATTCCTTAATAACCTCATCATCAGTCTCTTTGTCTCT
>NZ_JALRGW010000080.1:0-1286 GCF_023253315.1 Aestuarium sp. | reverse complement strand
TGGATGGCATTCAACGTGCAAAACCCAGGGCAAAAGCTGCTATGGGCACCAATCATCAAAGGCATCCAAGGTGATGGTAAGTCAACGCTGGCACGTATGCTTGGTGCAGCAATGGGACATAGCAACGTCAGACAGATTGGACCTGAAAGCCTACAGTCTGATTTTAACGGATGGGCAGAAGGGTCATGCGTTGGCGTGCTGGAAGAAATTAGGGTCAAAGGCCACAATCGTCATGATGCCATGAATAAGCTGAAACCACTCATCACAAACGAAATCATCGAAGTGGTTCGCAAGGGCCAAGACGGACGCAACATCCCAAACACAACTAACTATATGGCACTCACAAACCATGAGGATGCACTCGTGCTAGACGCAGACGACAGACGCTGGGGCGTGTTCTTCACCAAGTTTAAAGACCGCTCACAGATGGTGGCTGAGACTGGAAAGGATTACTGGGCAAGGCTTAATGATGCCATCAACAATAATGGTTCTGAAATCAGAGGGTGGTTGATGAGCATAGACCTGTCAGACTTTGACCGAACAGACGCACCCGCAATGACAGAGGCCAAGAAAGCTATGATTGCATCGTCACGATCCGATGATGAAGTCATGATCGAAGAACTCATCGAGTTGGGCGGATATGGCGTCACTAAGATGGTGGTCAGCACAAGCGACCTCACCGAATTGGCACGGCGTGCAGGTTTAACACTTAAGACCAACAGGATGTCAAAGGTCATGGAAATGCTTGGCTACTCAAAGCTGGATAAAGTCTTCAAGTGGCACGGCAAGGCTCGCAGGATTTACTTGCATGAGAATGTTTCAGAACTCGCGCGGGACACAGATGCGGCACGGGCTGACATTCGTTCGATGCTGGATGTGACGCTCCCAATAGACGATTTTGACAGCGTTTGACGAGGTTACGAATAGTAACCCAAAATGAAACCCATTACAAAAGTGTGATGGGTTTTGTTATCGGTAAAGTTTAATTTTGTTGTGATTATCTATAAATAGTTGAACAGCTTGTAACTGTAACCCTACTTTGTAACCTGCTTGTAACCCTGTTTTTCTCTTTATTTTCTTATACTTATTTCTTTTTAGGTTACAAGTTACAGAAAAATAATAAATAGAAGAATAAATAGTAGTAAGAGGATAAAGAGGCTCGAAGGTGGCTATAGTATGGGGATAGAAAAAAGCTGTAACCTGTAACCACGGCATTCTGGAGATGAAGATGGCTAAGAAGAAATATCAACGGCAGAAGAAGTCAGATCGGCTACTGAACTCAAACC
>NZ_JALRGW010000007.1:0-93011 GCF_023253315.1 Aestuarium sp. | reverse complement strand
ACCTCGTCCTCAGTCACCTCTTCGAACCGCGCCGAGGGTGCCGCCATTTCGGCGAATCCCATTGTCTGCGGTGCAGGGGCTTGCATCTGATAGGTCATCGCACGCGCCCCGTAGGACGGACGGTCCATCTGATACATCGGCCTCTGCGGCGCTTCGGGACGCATCGCACCTAGCGTATCCGCAGCCACAGTCGTCGATGCCCTATGCCCTGCATTTGCAAGCGTGTGGCGCAGCCCAGACACGATCAACCCGCGCACAATGCCGGGCTCTCGAAAACGCACCTCGGACTTTGCGGGATGGACGTTCACATCGACCAGTGTCGGATCACAATCGACGAACAGTGCCGCCGCAGGATGTCGATCACGGCTCAAGAAATCCATGTAGGCACCGCGCAGAGCGCCCACCAAAAGCTTGTCCCGAACAGGGCGACCATTCACAAAAAGAAACTGCGCCACGGCAGAGCCACGCGAATAGGTTGGCAACGCGGCATAACCCGTCAGGTGAAACCCATCCCGCTCTGCATCAATCGGCAATGCGTTGTCGGCGAATTCACGGCCCAACACCGCTGCAAGACGACCGTTCAAAGCATCGAACATTTCACCTTGTTCTGAGTCCGCGCGGAACACCTCACGCCGATCACCGTTCGACGCATCAATCAACGAAAAGCTGACATAGGGTTCAGCCATCGCCAGACGTTTCACGACATCCGTGATCGCCTGCATTTCTGCCCGATCGGTCCGCAGGAATTTCAGTCGCGCAGGGGTCGCATAGAACAAATCCCGCAGCTCAACGACTGTGCCAGAGGACAGCGCTGCAGGTTTAACCGCCTCAATCCGTCCGCCCGCGACCGTAATTGTTGCGGCCTCGGCCCCCGCAACGCGAGAGGTGATCGACAAACGACCAACCGCACCCAACGACGGCAGCGCCTCGCCACGAAACCCGAAGGAGTTGATGTTCAGCAGATCGGAGCCATCGATTTTCGAGGTCGCATGACGCGACAGGGCCAAAGGCAATTCATCCGACGGTATCCCCCAGCCATCGTCCGTCACACGGATCAGCGTCTTACCACCATCAGCAATCACGACCTCGATCCGACGCGATCCTGCGTCAATAGAGTTCTCGACCAGTTCTTTGACGGCAGAAGCTGGGCGTTCGACCACCTCACCCGCCGCGATCCTATTAATCGCGGCATCGTCCAATTGTCGAATATGCGGACGGGTTTCGGGTATATTGGGGTCAGGTAAGGCCATGCCACAAGGTTTAGCACGGCCCCGCACGATTCTAACAGGGGTATTTCGTGAACATTACTCTGTCGTTTCCAACCCGACAGGCTGACCGACGACCACGAAATGCAGGGCTTCGGGGTCGAGAATTTCGCGCGCCACTCGGTTCACATCCTCCAATGTCACCGCGTTAATATAGTCATTCCGATGGATCACATAATCGACCGGAAGCCCCTCAACCTGCATCCCAACCATTATACCTGCAATCGCCTGATTGCTATCAAACCGAAGCGGATACTCCCCCGTTAGGTATGTCTTCGCCGCATCGAGTTCTTCTTGGGACACACCAACAGTTGCAACGCGCGCCCACTGATCCATGACGACATCCAGTGTTTCGGCCATGCGATCGTTCGCTGACGCAACAGAACCGAGCCATATTTCGGCGTGATCCTTAGGAACCAAATACGAATAAATCCCGTAGGTCAGCCCGCGTTTTTCGCGCACCTCTTCCATCAGGATCGACTGAGGGCCGTTCCCACCTAGAATGGTGTTCAGGATATAGGCGGCAAAGAAATCCTCATCATCGCGCTTTAGACCCGCCTGACCAAATAGAGCAACAGATTGCGGGGTATCAAACGGCACCACCGTCACCCCACCCTTGAGACCAAAGTCGACGTGACCTGGCAACGCAGGGCCATCTTCTGGCAAACCAGCCAAAAGCTGATCAACCATTGGACCAACTGCCTCTGCATCAATATCACCAACGACAGACACAAAAGCGCGCGACCGTACCAAAGCATTTCGGTGGGCTGTGAACATGTCGTCTTGGGTCAGCGCATTGACCGTCTCAACAGTTCCGCTGTCGTCCGAGCCATAAGGATGATCGCCAAACGCAGCGCTGTAGAATGCCTCTCCAGCGATCCGATTTGGGTTCTTAGCACTGGACGCGATATTGGCCAAAACCTGTCCCCGCACACGATCTATGGCGTCTTGGTCGAACCGCGGCTGATTGATCGCCTGAGCCAAAAGTGCGACCGCCTGATCACGATTTTCAGTTAGGAACTTCGCCGAAATCGTCACGCCGTCGTCGTAAGAATCAAATTCGTAGGTTGCGGCCAATGCCTCCCGCGCCGCTTGAAACTGCTGGGCAGTCATGTCGCCCGAACCTTCTTCGATCAGGGCCATCATCAGATTTGTCGCGCCACGCTTTCCTGCCTCATCCAAGGCCGTGCCGCCGACAAAGTTTACCTCAAGCGCAACGAAGGGAATGGAATGTTCTTCTACAAGCCAAACATTGATACCTGATGGCGTTGTGAATTCCTGAATGGCAACGTCAGCACGCGCGGCAATAGCAGCGAAACCGACTACAAAAGCAGCGATCAAGCGGATCATTTCAGGTCTCCTTCGCTGGCAGCAACCCACATTGTGACGGACCTCTTGGTGTCCAAAACCTCTGCTGCGACCGATTTGATGTCATCGGCGGTTACGGCCTCTAGTACGGCCGGCCAATCCTGAACGTCTTGAACAGTTAACCCTTGGGACAGTGCGGCGCCGTAGCGATTGGCCAGCCCTTCAACGTTATCACGTGCGTAAATCTGCCCCGCGCGAAGTTGTGTGCGAATGCTTTCTAGCCGAGACGCGTCAATCTCCGCGGCCAGAAACTCTGCGATCGCAGCATCCATTGCGGCCTCTACTTCGGATAGAGCGACGCCCTCAGCTGGGGCCACGCTCAGCGAAAATGTGGTATCATCCAATTTATCGGCATCGTATCCAGCACCAGTATAAACAGCGAGCTGCGTATCAAATTGGAGCGCCGTTCCAAGCGCGGACGAAAACGGTGATCCACCCAACATTTCCGCCAAATAAACTAGCGCCGCAGCTTTCTGTTGATCGCCACTATCCCGTTCAGGCGCCAGATAGCTGCGCGCCAAATATGGTTGCGACACACGCGGATCGACAAAGGTTAATCGACGCGCAGCGGTCTGCGGAGGTTCTTCGGCGCGTAGCCGTTCGGGCAGGTTTTCCTCGGGCGGGATGACACCGTAATATTGATCAGCAAGCGATCGCACCTCGGCAGGATCAACATCACCAGCGACGACTAGTACGGCGTTATTGGGGCTGTAGTAGAGGTCGTAAAACGAAAGGGCGTCCTCTAGCTCGAGGCTCTCCATCTCGTGCTTCCAACCGATCACAGGAACCCCATAACGGTGGTTCAAATACTGCGCGGCCATCATCTGTTCACGCGCCAAGGCGGACGGGTTGTTCTCGACCCGCATATTTCGTTCTTCGAGGATCACGTCGCGTTCAGTGGCAATGTCCGCTTGGGTCAGCCGCAGATTAACCATCCGATCAGCTTCCATCTCCATCATCAACGGCAAGCGGTCCGCTGCAACCCGTTGATAATAGGCGGTATAATCATAACTCGTGAACGCATTATCCGACCCACCATTCGCCGCGACGACCTCGGACAGTTCACCCGACGCCATGTTGTCGGTCGCCTTAAACAGCAGGTGTTCCAAGAAATGCGCGACGCCCGATTGCCCCAGCGGCTCATCCGCAGAGCCCCGCCGATACCAAACCATATGCACAACAACAGGGGCACGATGGTCTTCGATGACCACCACATCCATCCCGTTATCGAGGGTAAAGGTCGTCACCTCTTCAGCGATGGCAGGCATAGCCAAAAGGGACAGGGCGGCAAACAAAGATCGGAACATACGCATCCTCCAACATGGTCGCACAGAACCTACCCCACAGGGCGACCACCGCAAGACAGGGAAACGCAGTTGTTACCGTCAGTTAGCTGGAGGTGCAGAGGGCACCGCAGCGCCCAAGGAGCGGAAACGTTCTAGCTCTGCATAGGCATCCAGAGATTGACCACGATACGCTTGGAAATAACGATCACGATTGAAGATGCGGAACAGAGACAAATTGGTGCGACGCTTGCGAAACGCAGCATCCTCAGCCGCCAAAACAGAACGGATCGACGGATCAACGCCGAAACGGGACACTTGCGCCATAAGAGCCGCGTCGCCACCGACACCACCCGTCGCAGATCCACCCAAAACCGCGATGGCATCCGCTTGAGGGTCTGCATCCGCGAGGTTCACACCGCCCGGGGTCGGGGTGGGCAACAGGTTCATCGACTGTGGAAGTTCTAAGGTACGCGTGGGTTGAACGCCGAATTCATCAGGCGATCCATCCGTCAGACTGGTCCGGTGCAGGGTGCGTTCACCGCCGCCACAGGCCGACAACGTCAGCGCCGCACATAGGGCCAGTAGTAATCCACGCATTTGATACCCTCCGGATTTCGCCTTGTGTTTAGCGCAGGATGAGGCGCTCGTCACGGGGTCTATTTCTGCGGCTTGGCGGGCTTCCGCTCTCCAGTAAAGATCACAAGCCCCAACGCACCTATAAAAATCGCGATATCTGCAACGTTAAACGCATAAGGATTTTCAAAGCCACAGCAGGACATATTCAAGAAATCTGCCACCGCGCCGTAGAGAACCCGATCCACGACGTTGCCAATCGCACCGCCGATCAACAGACCCGCCGATAGATACGTCCAGCGATTGCCGCCTTCACGCTTTAACCACCAGAGGACAAAGCCCGAGATACCAACTGCCAACGCAATCAACGCCCAGCGCATATCCAACCCTGCAAAGAGTCCGAAATTCACGCCGGGGTTCCACGCCATCCGGAATTCGATGAACGGCGGCAAGACTTCGATCCGTTCGAGCACACGCAGGCCCAGAACGTGAACCACCAAAAACTTGGTGATCTGATCCAAAAGGAAGGTCCAGAATCCGGCCCAAAAAACGAGCCGGAATCCGTTACGTGTTGCGCGCCCAGTCATCAGTGACGGAAGTGGCGCATGCCGGTGAAGACCATCGCGAGGCCCGCCTCGTCTGCGGCTGCGATCACTTCATCATCGCGCATCGAACCACCTGGCTGGATCACGCAGGTCGCGCCAGCAGCAGCGGCTTCCATCAGACCGTCAGGGAACGGGAAGAACGCGTCAGAGGCAACAGCCGAACCGATGGTCAGCGGTGCGGGAAGGCCCAGAACATCCGCCATACGTTCAGCTTTCTTGGCCGCGATCAGGGCAGAGTCGACGCGGCTCATCTGGCCCGCACCGACACCAACCGTTGCGCCGTCTTTGACGTAAACAATTGCGTTGGACTTAACGTGCTTGCCGACTTTCCACGCGAACAGAAGGTCCGCCAGTTGTTCGTCAGTCGGTGCCTTTTTCGTGACAACCTTCAGGTCGTCCATACCGATAAAGCCTGCGTCTTTGTCCTGCACCAGCATACCTCCAGCGACCTGACGCACGGTGAACGATGTGTCGAGGACATTGGGCAGACCTTCCGTAGTCAGGAGGCGCAGGTTTTTCTTAGCCGCAAAGATCGCCTTCGCTTCGTCCGATGCACCGGGTGCAATAACGACTTCGGTAAAGATCTCGGTGATCGCCTGAGCGGTTTCAGCGTCGAGCGGTTGGTTCAGCGCAACAATACCACCAAACGCCGAGGTGCGGTCGCAATCGAATGCTTTTTGGTAGGCTTCGATCAGGGTCGCGCCTTGGGCAACGCCACAAGGGTTTGCGTGCTTGATGATCGCAACGGCAGCGCTCTTGGCTGGATCGAACTCAGCAACAAGTTCATAGGCCGCGTCGGTGTCGTTGATGTTGTTATAGGACAGCTCTTTGCCCTGATGCTGAACTGCAGTCGCAACACCGTGGCGTGCCGTGCCGTCGACGTAGAACGCAGCGTTCTGGTGCGGGTTTTCGCCGTAGCGCAGAGTTTGTTTGATTTCGCCAGCAACAACGCGACGGCGTGGAGCGTCCTCGCCGATTGCTTTGGCCATCCAGTTCGATACGGCAGCGTCATAGGCACCGGTGCGTGCATAAGCGATCTGCGCCAAACGCTGGCGGAACGCATAAGTGGTCTGACCGTCGTTTGCGTCTAGTTCTGCCAACAGGGCAGCATAATCCTCAACGTCCACAACCGTCGCAACAAAACCGTGGTTCTTCGCAGAGGCACGGATCATCGCAGGGCCACCGATATCGATGTTCTCGATCATCTCTTCGTAGTCAGCACCGCGGGCCAGAGCAGCTTCGAACGGGTAGAGGTTCACGACCAACAGATCGATGCCACCAATGTTGTGCTCTTCCATCGCCTTAACGTGATCCGCATTGTCACGCAGGGCGAGAAGGCCACCATGCACATTCGGGTGCAGGGTCTTTACGCGACCATCCATCATCTCGGGGAAACCTGTGATGTCAGCCACGTCTTTCACCGTCAGACCAGCATCACGCAGGGTTTTCGCCGACCCACCAGTCGACAACAACTCGACACCACGAGCAGCAAGCGCCTGCCCCAGTTCGATCAATCCGGTTTTATCGGATACAGAAAGCAGCGCACGGCGCACGGGGTAAAGGTCGGTCATCGTTTTCTCCGGTTCAGTCGTTTTCCAGCCCTGCCGGATCGTCCATGGCATAATCACGCACCGCATTTGGTGTCTCGTGCGCCTTTGCCAGAGTCCAGCGAACGCGCGTCGCATAGGACATCGCGCGCCCAGATAAAACCACTTGTTGTGTCGCACGGGGCTTTAGTCGGCCATTTTCTAGGAAAACTGACGGTTCAAGCCGCATTTCAGCCGATCCATCGTGTCGAAACACCCAAATCTCACCACTCTTGAGCGTCAGCGACACAGCCGTGCCCCCCATATCCAAGGAGGCTTCGACCTCGGGATGCAGATGGAACCGCAAGCCAAAGGGAATCCCCCCCGCATCACGCTCCATCGCGCGGTCAAACCGCAGTTTGTCGGCGTCACTCAGCGTGGTCAGCAGGTCTTCGCCCGATAGATCCCGCCCTTCGACCGACAAATCCAGCGTCCGCGCATGGGTCAAACCATGGGTCATCTGGTAGCCGTTATGGGCGACTTCATATCGAGTGCCGAACTGCGTCGTCGAATATTCGGCAGGAACAAGGTCGGGTGTATCCACCAACAGCTCATGACGGATGCCGTTCAATCGGCTTGGCGCACCCAGACGGGACGAGGAATACCCAGCCAGAGACAAAGTCGAATGGCTGGCCGTTGCACGACCAAACCGCCGCCAATCCGTGCCAAAATTTCGGCCAGACCCACAGGATACTACAACAGGGCGACGTCCAGAGGTCAGCTCGAACGCACAGGTCGATGCGTGTGCATCATAACTCGCCTGACCTGTAGGAGGCGGGGCCGCATCAATCACAACCGTCGTGCGCCCAGCCGCCAGTCGGCCATACCCCATATGTCGGCTGTGATCGGGCAGGTCCTTATTCCCCGATGCGCCCAGCGCATAGTCGAGCCGCCCATCGATGCCTCGTCCCCCACCATGGAACCGTGCCAACCCACCGTCCGCATGACGCATCGCACGTAGGGTTGGTGCAATCCGATTGATCGCGGCGGTGATGGTTTCAGGAACGGGACGTTCACTTTCCTCAAGAGCCTGAACGACCCAACACAACAGAGTTAAAACGTCCAATAGCTCTTCGGGATTGCGTGTCGGAACACCGCCCTCAGCGTCGATCTGATCCCGACAGTCCCGCGACAGCGCAGCCAAGGCGGGGGCAACATGCGACGACATTCCTTCAAGCGAGAGGCCCGCATATATCATGCCAGAAAGCGCTTCGAACCGTGGCAAGCCGGGGAGAGTGGATTTCCAACGCCGCGACAAAAACAACGTCTGTCGCGCGAGGCTCGTCAGGTATTTGTCGATATCGACCTTTTCTCGCGACCGCATGATGAAAAAGCCGTGGTTGATCCACCGGATCAGACGCCGCCCAGTGAGGTCAGGCGTCCAACCTGGCCCGCGACCTCGCCCGTAGCGGTCGATCCACTCAAACACCCAATCTTGCGCTTTGGTGCGGGCCTTGTGATCCCCAACCGCAGCAAGATCATCTAACCACGCACAGCCATGCAACAACGGCGCAATCGCCGACTCTTCGGATGCGATATCCCAAATCGACGTGTCGGGTGCTTCGACCAACTGACCCGCGAATAAGAAGTTACCAGCACAGAGCTGACGGCCTTTGGCGAAGAGACCAATCGACTGCGGTTCTGGCTGCGACACGAAGCCCGTTGGCAACCGCTTACGGCCAGCCAACCGCGCCTGAAAGCGGTTCATGAAATGGGTATATTTCCCACGCCGTGTCGTTGGTTGGGCCAAATCAGGTCTGCCTCGGTCTGCGGTGTCCGCGTCATTGTTTTGTCGCGGATGTTAGCTGCCAAAGCAACGTGTGTCACGCAGGCTTTCGCACAACTGCAAGGTAAAATCCGTCCATACCGCCCTTGTCCGCCCAGTAGTCTGGACGCAGACGCAGACCGCCTTCTTCGGTGATCCATTCGGGGTCCACACCCTCGATCAACAGCGCATCACGGTCGATGGTCAGGTCAGGATGACGCTCGAGCAGCTCTTCGATCTGAACTTCGCCCTCATCGGGCAAAAGGCTGCAGGTGCAGTAAACCAATCGCCCACCCGGTTTCACCAGCGACAACGCGTGATCGATCAGACCAACCTGTTGGTCGATCAGAGCCCCAAACTCGCTCCCGTTTTTCGCATGAGGCAAGTCAGGGTGGCGACGGATTGTGCCCGTCGCAGAACACGGCGCGTCCAGTAGGACCGCATCAAACCCGCCCTCGTCAAACGCAAAGGCGTCCGCAACGACGATCTTGGCCGCCAGACCTGTGCGCGTCAGGTTTTCCTGCACCCGTGCCATCCGCGATTCCGATACGTCCAACGCCGTGACCTCAGCACCAGCCGCCGCCAATTGCATCGTTTTACCACCAGGAGCCGCACAAAGGTCGAGAATGGTCTCACCTGCCTTCGGGGCCAAAACCTTAACGGGGATCGCCGCTGCCGCGTCTTGAACCCACCAGTCACCAGCGTCAAAGCCAGCGAGGGCAGAAACCTGCCCGCCGTCAGCCAGACGCACGGACCCTGTTGGTAACACTTCGCCACCCAATGCGGTCGCCACGGCCTCGGGATCGGTTTTGACAGTGATGTCAAGTGGCGCGCCACGCATTTGCACGTGCTCCATCGCCATAACGGCCTTGTTGCCCCACGCCTCAATCAGCGGAACACGGAGCCATTTGGGCAATTGCGGAACGGGCAGCTTGCCCCAGTTATCCGACCCTTCGGCAGCGACCTTGCGCAGCACGGCGTTCACCAGACCCTTAAGGCCAACCGTCTTGCGATCCTTACCGACGATTTCGACATAGGCGTTCACAACGCCATGACCTGCCGCGCCTGTCAGCAATTCAAAGGACGCCAACCGCAGCGCGTTTTGCACCGACAAAGGCGGCATTTTCCGCAAATGGGGTTTCAAAACACGATCCACACGCCCCAATCCGCGCAGGGTATCGACAACCAACCGCTGGGCACGAGCCCGATCTTCGGGTTCGAGCTTGGCCAAGTGGTGCGCTGTCACTTCGGACAAAAGACGACCATCTTCGGTCACGGCGTTTAGCAGTCTATGCGCGGCTAGGCGCGGGGCAATGCCGGTCTGTGTCATGGCGTCCTCTTGGCCGAAAAGATAACCCCGACTATATCAGAGGAACCACAGGGACAAGGAAAGCCCATGACTGATCAAAAAGACCTACCGCCCGCAGCACTCCGCGCATTGGCCGAAGCCGAAGAACGCCGCAAAGCTGCAAAGCCGTTGGACCTGCCCACCGAACTCGGCGGACGCGACGGCCCGGAGGCCGTGCGCTTTGGTGATTGGGAGAAAAAAGGAATCGCAATCGACTTCTGATCGGCCTGTATTAAAGGCCCAGAACGTCGATCATCGAATATTCACCAGCAGGTTTGCCCTGCCCCCAAAGCGCAGCCTTGAGAGCACCACGGGCGAAAACAGCGCGATCCGTTGCGATGTGGCGCAGCACGATCCGTTCCCCAGCAGCGGCAAACATCACGTCATGTTCGCCAACGATATCGCCGCCACGAACAACCGCAAAACCTATGTCGCCTTTGTTGCGCGCGCCCGTAATCCCGTCACGCCCCGAATCGCGCACGTCCTTGAGCGAAACCCCGCGCCCTTCGGCGGCAGCTTCACCCAGCATCAGCGCAGTCCCAGACGGAGCATCCACTTTTTTGTTGTGATGCGCCTCGATGATCTCGATGTCGAAATCGTCATCCAAGGCCGCAGCGACTTTCTTAGCGAGTACGGTCAGAAGGTTCACACCCAACGACATATTCCCTGCACGAATGATCGGCGTCTTAGAGGCCGCAGCCGCAACCTCGGCCAAATGTTCATCCTCGAAACCTGTGGTGCCGATCACATGCACAACGCCTGCTTTCGCAGCTTCTTGGGCAAAGGAAATCGTCGCAACGGGCGCGGTAAAATCAATGACAGCATCAGCATTTGCAAACGCGGCAGCCGTATCATCCGTGACAATCACGCCCAGCGCAGCCCCACCCATAGCCGTGCCAACGTCCTGACCCACCCATGCATGGCCTGCCCGCTCAATCGCACCTACCAGGCGCGCTTTGTCCGATTCGACCACGGTTTTGATCAACATCTGACCCATGCGGCCCGAAGCTCCGGTGATCACAATACCTGGTAAATCTGTCATATCGGCGTCCTTTGCGTGCGTTTATTCCTGCGTGCACCCCTGCTTGCCCCCCAAAGCCCTGCTTGGCAAGGGCCGACAACAGGCTTACATGAGCAATATGGCAAAGAACCGTTCACATGAAGGTGCCGGACCATCCCAACGCCAGTTGCGCGTTGGCGAAGTTGTTCGTCGCTCCCTATCCGAAGTGCTCGCCCGTGGCGACGTGCATGATCCCGAACTCGGGCGCATGTCGATCACCGTTGGCGAAGTGCGTGTTTCCAACGATCTGAAAACAGCGACAGCTTACGTCCTTCCGCTTGGCGGCAAAGATAAAGAGCTGTGTCTGCAGGCGCTCCGCCGTAATACGGCAGAGATCCGCCATCTGGTGACACGCGGCATCACGTTAAAGTTCGCGCCTCAGATCAAGTTCGAACTCGACGAGACGTTCGACCGTATGGATGACACGCGCCGCATGTTCGCTGATGAACACGTGCGTCGCGATCTGGACCGCTCCGACGAAGAAGAATGACCCCGATACGTGGGCTAATCGCCCTGCTTTGCATCCTGTGCGGACCTGCAAAGGCGGTCATTTGCACCGACGCTGGTGATTTCACCGTCTGCGCGGTCGATCCCGCGACAGAAGACCTGCGGCTGTTTCACAGCGATGACAACGGCGCAGTCTACGGCAGCTTTTCCGCAGTCGAAGCAGACGTAGGCCCACTGTCCTTTGCGATGAACGCGGGCATGTATCACGAAGACCGCAGCCCCGTCGGCCTCTACATAGAGGACGGCATCCAAACCATGCGACTAGTGACGAACGCAGGTCCGGGGAACTTCGGAATGCTGCCCAATGGCGTGCTGTGCATCACCGAAAATAGCGCCCGCGTTATCGAAACGCTTCGCTTTGAAACCGAGGCTCCCGACTGCACCTACGCCACCCAATCTGGCCCCATGTTGGTGATTGACGGTGCCCTCCACCCACGCTTTCTCCGTGACAGCACATCCCGCAACTTTCGGAACGGTGTTGGCGTCGGAGCCGACGGAACCACTTATTTTGCAATTTCTAACCAACCAGTAACTTTTTGGGAGATGGGCGAATTCTTCCGTGACATACTGCGGACACAGAACGCGCTATACCTCGATGGACGAGTGTCACGTCTCTACGCACCACAGCTTGGTCGGACCGCGAATGGCGTACGCATGGGACCAATAGTTGGTATCGTCGCACCCTAGCCTATGGTTGACCCCTAGGCCTATGAGCGATAGTGGGCGCAACCCGACATGACGGAGGTGAACATGGGCAAACGCAAAGGTCGCGATATTTCCGGCTGGCTGGTGATTGATAAACCCGCTGGCATCACCTCGACTGCCGTCGTGAATAAGGTCCGTTGGGCATTTGGTGCAAAAAAGGCGGGACACGCTGGGACGCTCGACCCCGAAGCGACTGGCGTCTTGGCTGTTGCGCTGGGCGAGGCGACAAAAACGATCCCCTACATCACCGACGCACTCAAAGCGTATGAGTTCACTGTGACCCTCGGCGCTGCGACGAATACCGACGATGCAGAAGGCGAAATCATCAAATCTTCGGATCAACGTCCCACCGATGACGAGATCAAAGGTGCCTTGGGTGGTTTCCTCGGTGAAATCATGCAGGTGCCACCGAAATTCTCTGCCGTGAAAATCGACGGCCAGCGTGCGTACAAACTGGCCCGCGATGACGAAGAGTTCGAAATCGCAGCCCGTCCCCTCTGGGTCGAAGAGCTGCTGATGGTTGACCGCCCCGATGCAGATCACGTCGTCCTAGAAATGACCTGCGGCAAGGGCGGTTATGTGCGCTCTATCGCGCGTGATCTGGGTGAGGCACTCGGATGCTTCGGCCACGTCCATCACCTGCGCCGCATCTGGTCAGGCCCCTTCACCGCCGAAGAGGGTATGTCTCTGGAAAAACTCGAAGAATTGGCGAAGCAACCCGAGTTGGACAACCACTTGCGCCCGCTCGAACAAGGCCTCGCTGACATCGCCGAAGTCCGCTGCCCGCCCGAAAGCCTCGCAAAACTGCGCAACGGCAACCCTGCAGTCGTGATCGCGCACGACGTCGAATACGGCGAAGAATGTTGGGCAAGTTTTGATGGCGAAGCGGTCGCTGTCGGCGTCTTCAAAGCAGGCGAAATCCATCCCGCCCGCGTCTTTGTTCGTTAAGCAGCAAGTCCCAGCGTAAAGTCGCTATCGTCGAAATCACCGTCCACCTCGGGATCGCCCCAAGGCAAAATCGCCGTCTGCGGATCAATCGTCGGATAGAAATCCGCTACGGCGTAATAACCGTCATCTTCGTCTGCCGCGTCATCAAACAATGGGTCCAGCGAAGCTGTCGCCACATCGTCAAAACCTTCTTCGTCATGAAGATGATCAGCCTCTGCCGACACATCGGCATCTTTACCGCCTGACGTGAAATCAACAGCGGCGCCCACGCCAAGCGTGGCAAAGGTCAATAAGCTTCCCCAGTCCATCGGTCTGCCTCTCGATTCGTTTCCTATCTCGCTTCCAATCCGGCGAGTTCCTCATCATAGTAGCGAAAATTTGGTTCAATTTATGTCGGAACATGATCGAAAAAAGGCATCTCAAAGGCGATGCAGCGTCAGTTGCAACCTATTCGGATTGTGAAAAATACCGATATCACCTTACGCGCGAGTGGGACCCATCAGGTCGGCGTGCCCTTTTTATAATGCTGAACCCATCGACCGCGACCGAAGTTCAGAACGATCCCACTGTTGAACGCTGCGAACGCCGTGCCCGTGCGCTTGGCTTTGGTGCCTTTCGGGTGACGAATATCTTTGCGTGGCGCGACACAGACCCGAAAAAGATGCGCGCGGCGGCCGATCCCGTCGGCCCTCTGAATGACGAGGCCATCCAAAATTCTGCACGTGACTGGATCCGCGACGGCGATCAGATCATCTGCGCTTGGGGTGCCCACGGTGATCATCTGGACAGAGGCAAGCAGGTTAAAACATTACTGCGTGCTGTCGGAAAACCCCTGTATTCATTAGGTGTAACCAAATCAGGCCACCCCAAACACCCACTCTATATTGGCTACGATCGCCAACCCGAACTCTGGGTCGGTTAACCAGTTAACCCGAGAATCCTCTCAGCCTAGGCCGAACTGCTTTATGGTCGCGGCATGTTCTGTTGTGGATGAGGATTCAAATGTTCTGGCTACTCGGTTTGATGAGCATTGCCGCCATGGGCGCGGCCCTTATCCCCGTCACATCTGATGCGGACGACATCCTGCTGGGCGGCGAAGATAGCGACGAAATATCGGGGGGAAATGGCGCAGATTTCATCGACGGGCGCGGTGGCGACGATATCCTGTCAGGTGGCAATGACGATGACGAAGTGATCGGCGGCGCAGGTGACGACACCGTTTTTGGCGATGCTGGGAATGATAGTCTTTTTGGCAGCATTGGCACTGACACAATTCTGGGCGGAACCGGCGACGATCAGATCATTGGCGGCGATGGTGACGACCTGATGGCGGGCGGCGATGGAAACGATTCGCTCCTTGGCTCGCTCGGGAATGATGTGATGGACGGTGGATCGGGGTCTGATGTGCTCCACGGTGGTTCAGGCGACGATATCCTGAACGGCCGAGAGACGGACTTCCAAACCCGCGACTACCTAAATGGCGGGGCAGGCAACGATGTCCTCTTGGGCGGTGACGGCGATAATCTGCACGGCGGCGCGGGCGAGGACATCTTTGCCCTCCTGTCGCGTTCCACGACCGAAGTCGACATTGATGATATGACCGACGAGGACGTTATCGTGATCAGTTACGAGGGAACTTTGCCCGAACTGACGACAATGACCGACGATGGCGGGCTCCATCTTTTGGCGGACGGAACATCAATCGCCTACCTACACGGGGTCGCCAATTTGGACATGTCGCTGGTCCAACTTGTCGCCCTCTGACGATTTCCCTTTATTTTATGCAAGGAATCGACTATTCGCCCCCAATCTTCGGTCGTTGGACCGCTTGATACTCCACGGGCCTTGCTGGACGACATCCCGGCACGCGCCATAACCCTTAATCCTAAAGGAGACCCCGATGTCGATTACGCCAGAAGAAAAAGCACGTCTGATCAAAGAATTCGGCACCAAAGAAGGTGACACAGGTTCGCCCGAAGTTCAGGTTGCAATCCTGACCTCGCGCATCGCGACGCTGACAGAACACTTCAAAACCCACAAAAAAGATAACCACGGTCGTCGTGGCCTTTTGATGATGGTTGCTCAGCGCCGTAAGCTGCTCGACTACACCAAAGCAAAAGACGAAGCTCGTTATCAGTCCCTGATCCAGCGCCTCGGCATCCGCCGCTAATCGCGCCAGGTTTTGTGATTTTGATCGCCCGTTCGGTTCCCGAGCGGGCGATTTTCGTTTAAGCGGCCCATCGGGACGCCTACAAACACAAGACTTCCCAAAACCCTATTTTTCCTGTATCCGCCCGCTATCTGAGACGCTGCGCTTAGACCCCGGCGCTCGAGTTAGGATAGAGGGGTCGGTGGCAATGGGGCCACCATGCAAACGGGAGACCCGCAGGGGCGGGAGTGCTCCCAATTAGGATACGCTGATGTTCAATGAAGTGAAAAAATCCATCCAGTGGGGCGAAGAAACGCTCACTCTGGAAACCGGCAAGATTGCCCGTCAGGCTGACGGCACCGTGATTGCCACCCTTGGCGAAACCTCGGTCATGGCAAACGTGACCTTTGCTAAGGAACAGAAACCGGGTCAGGACTTCTTCCCCCTGACGGTTCACTACCAAGAGAAATACTATGCCGCCGGTAAAGTTCCGGGCGGTTTCTTTAAGCGCGAAGCGCGCCCGACCGAGAAAGAAACGCTGACCGCGCGTCTGATCGACCGTCCGATCCGTCCGCTGTTCGCACCTGGCTTCAAAAACGAAGTTCTTCTGATGTGCACCGTGCTGAGCCACGACCTCGTTAACGATCCCGATATCGTTGCGATGATCGCTGCTTCGGCTGCACTGACCATCTCTGGCGCACCGTTCATGGGCCCAGTCGCTGGCTGCCGCGTTGGTTTCGTTGATGGCGAATACGTCCTCAACCCTGAAGTTGACGATATGCAGAACCTGCGCACCAACCCGGAGCAGCGCCTCGACCTGGTTGTTGCAGGCACCAAAGATGCTGTGATGATGGTTGAATCCGAAGCTTACGAGCTGACCGAAGCAGAAATGCTCGGCGCTGTGAACTTTGCTCACCAGCAAATCCAGCCGGTTATCGACCTGATCATTGATCTGGCAGAAGAATCCGCAAAAGAGCCGTTCGATTTCACTCCGCCTAACTACTCTGACCTCTACGAAGTTGTGAAAGCAGCTGGCGAAGAGCAAATGCGCGCTGCTTATGCGATCACCGACAAACAGGAACGCGTTGCTGCTGTTGCTGCTGCAAAAGAAGCAATCAAAGCGACCCTGACCGAAGAACAACTCGAAGACGGCAACCTCGGCTCCGCGCTGAAAAAGCTCGAATCCTCGGTTCTCCGTGGTTCGGTTGTTAAAGAAGGTAAGCGCATCGACGGTCGTGCACTGGATCAGGTTCGCCCGATCGTATGTGAAACTGGCCTGCTGCCGCGTACGCACGGTTCGGCTCTATTCACTCGCGGCGAAACCCAAGGTCTGGTTGTTACCACCCTCGGCACCGGCGACGACGAACAGATCATCGACGCTCTGCACGGCAACTTCCGTTCGAACTTCCTTCTGCACTATAACTTCCCTCCGTACTCGGTTGGTGAAGTTGGCCGCGTTGGTTCGCCGGGTCGTCGTGAAATCGGTCACGGTAAACTGGCATGGCGTGCGCTTCAGGCAGTTCTGCCAGCAGCGACGGACTTCCCGTATACCATCCGCGTTGTATCCGAGATCACTGAATCGAACGGTTCGTCCTCCATGGCTTCGGTCTGTGGTGGCTCCCTTTCGATGATGGACGCTGGCGTTCCGCTCAAAGCACCTGTTGCTGGCGTTGCAATGGGCCTCGTTCTCGAAGACGACGGTTCCTACGCTGTTCTGACCGACATCCTTGGCGACGAAGACCACCTCGGCGACATGGACTTCAAAGTAGCAGGCACGGAAGCAGGTATCACCTCGCTGCAGATGGACATCAAAGTTCAGGGCATCACTCCGGCCATCATGGAGAAGGCACTTGAGCAAGCCCGTCAGGGTCGTCTGCACATCCTCGGTGAAATGAGCAAAGCTCTGACCTCGGCTAACGAGTTCTCGGTTCACGCTCCGCGCATCGAAACCATGCAGATCCCGACCGACAAGATCCGTGAAGTGATCGGTTCGGGCGGTAAGGTCATCCGTGAAATCGTTGAAGTATCGGGCGCAAAAGTCGACATCAACGACGAAGGCATCATCAAAATCGCATCCGCCAACGGCGAAGCGATCCAGAAAGCCTACGACATGATCTACTCGATCGTTGCAGAACCAGAAGAAGGCAAAATCTACAAAGGCAAAGTCGTCAAACTCGTCGACTTCGGTGCTTTCGTGAACTTCTTCGGCAAACGTGACGGTCTGGTGCACGTTTCGCAGATCGAAAACCGTCGCCTGAACCACCCGTCTGACGTTCTCAAAGAAGGTCAAGAAGTTTGGGTGAAACTCCTCGGCTTCGACGATCGCGGCAAGGTTCGCCTGTCGATGAAAGTTGTCGATCAGGAAACTGGCGAAGAAGCAAAAGTAGAAGAAGCAGCTGCCGAAGAATAAGGCGTTCTTCCTTCGAAATCTTGGGAACCCCGGCGCTCGCGTCGGGGTTTTCTTTTTGGCCTACCCTGTGAATCGAGGCTTGCCAGTTCACAGCATCGTGTGTGACCTATGCGAAAACACGCTTAAACTGTATTGTAGGGTATCCGTTCCATGAGGTTTGCCATGATCAATCGCCGCACTTTCCTGACAACATCCGCTGCCAGCCTTTTTGCAACCAGCGCATTTGCCCAGACAGCTCCGCAATCGACATGGCTCAGCGAATTAAGCGCGACCTTACCGGGCAAGACCGAAGGCAATTACTCGATCCCAGAAAAATACTGGGCGACCGTGGTATCGGTGAACCCGAATCTGCCCGTCGGGGAAATTCACATCCTCCCGCAGAGCAAACACCTCTATTTCACCGTCGCTGAGGGCTATGCCATCCGCTACGGCTGCGCCATCGGTCAGGAAGGTCTGGCCTATTTCGGCACTGGCGTGATCGGTCGCAAGGTCGAATGGCCGAGCTGGACACCAACGCCAGAGATGATCCAGCGGAACCCCGATGCTTATGCGCAATACGCTGACGGTATGCCCGGTGGCCCGCAAAACCCGCTCGGCGCGCGCGCGATGTATGTCTACGAAAACGGCCGCGACACGGCGATCCGCGTACATGGCACGACGAGCCCCCGCAGCATCGGCAGCGCGTCCTCAAACGGCTGCTTCCGCATGTATAATAGCCACGTGATTGACCTCTATAATCGCGTTCCAATCGGAACGGTCATCCACGCCTATTAAATGATTTCATCCTCATCAAAGAGCGGCTGAGCTTCAACCAACTGCTCTGCAAGGGTCTCTACGGTCTCGGTCGCCGCCTTCGGTCGTGGCAAGACCGCGATATGGAACAGTGCGTCGCCTTCGTTGATCACGGGCAAGTTCGACCGACCAATGATGATCCCCGCCTGATCCGCGACGATCTCTGTCTCATTCTCGCCGAACGGGTCAGACACGATACCCAGAACGTCGCCCTCGCGCACTGCATCGCCCGTCTGACGGAACATCCGCAGCAATCCGCCCGCAGGGGACCGCAGCCAGAACGATGTCGTGGCGCGAACGGGGCGGACCTTGGGTTTGGTCACGCCACGAGACGAGATCATACCCAGTTCGCGCATCACCCGCAGAATGCCCATCACGCCAGTGCGTGCAGCATATTCGTCGAACCGAAGTCCCTCGCCAGCCTCATAAAGAAGCATATCGCAGTTCACTTCAGCAGCCGTTTTGCGAAGGCTACCATCACGCTGTTTTGATGGAATGATCACAGGAGCGCCAAAAACATCTGCCATTTTGATCAGACGTTCATTCCCAGGGTTAATTCGCACCTGCGGCAAGTTCGTCCGCTGGATCGCGGCAGAGTGAAGGTCGATGCCAAAATCCGACCGCTCAACGATCTCTGTCAAAAACAGATACGCCAACCGTGCAGCGAGCGAGCCCGATGGCGACCCCGGAAAACAACGGTTCAAATCACGGCGGTCGGGCAGATAACGCGACTGGTTCAAAAAACCGAAGGTGTTCACAATCGGAACCGCAATCAACGTCCCCGCCAAACGATCCAAATTCGGCGTCCGAAGAAGACGACGAACGATCTCAACCCCGATGACCTCATCGCCGTGGATCGCAGCCGACACGAACATCACAGGACCCGGTTTTTTACCATGAATGACATGCGCCGACATGGTGACAGGGGTGTGATCAGACAGAGTACTAACGGGTAAATCAACGGTGCTGCGCTGGCCGGGCGCGATACGGCGCCCCGCCATTTCAAAGGGCTTACGAGATGTCGTCATCCTTTGCCCTTTGTCTTTGTCTTTCCGATTTTTGCGTTTTTCTCAATAAATTCAATGATCTTAGTCGCGATATCGATACCCGTCGCAGCCTCAACACCCTCAAGACCCGGCGACGAGTTCACCTCCATCACTACTGGACCGTGGTTCGCGCGCAGCATATCGACGCCACAGACATTCAAGCCCATCGCCTTTGCCGCACGGATCGCGGTCGAGCGTTCTTCGGGGGACAAACGGACAACCTCAGCCGATCCGCCACGATGCAGGTTAGAACGGAATTCGCCCTCAGCGCCCGTGCGTTTCATCGCGGCAACAACACGGCCACCGATCACAAAGGCGCGGATGTCCGTGCCACCAGCCTCTTTGATGAACTCCTGCACCATGATGTTCACGTCAGCACCGCGGAACGCTTCGATCACGGACTTTGCCGAACGGTCGGTATCGGCGAGCACCACACCGATCCCCTGCGTCCCTTCGAGCAGCTTCACCACCACAGGCGCACCACCAGCGAGCTTGATCACCTCGTCGGTAATTTTCGGGTCATGCGCGAATGTCGTGACAGGCAGACCGATGCCATCACGCGCCATCAACTGCATCGACCGCAGCTTATCGCGGCTCCGCCCAATCGCGACGGATTCGTTCAAAGGATAGACGCCCATCATCTCGAACTGACGCAACACAGCGAGGCCGTAGAACGTCACGCTTGCCCCGATACGCGGGATAACAGCGTCATAATGCGGCAGCTTTTCACCGTTGTAATAGACCTCGGGCCGACGGCTCGCGATGTTCATGTAGCACCGCAAAGTCTTAATGATATCAAAATCATGACCCCGCGCTTCAGCCGCTTCTTTCATACGCTGATGGGAATACAAATCGGCGTTTTGCGCCAGCATCGCGATTTTCATTTGTGGTCCTTTCGGGTGCCATCCGCCAGATGCGACCGGCCGGGATGAACAAGAATATTTCGACGGCGAATCGCAGTTCGCCCGAGGATGAGGGGCAGGTTCATATTGGCACGGTTCGCCAATGACACCTCCACTTTCCAAGTATGTGGCCCCAGCACCAATTGGGTTTCGATCACCAAGCGCTCTTGGGGAATACCAGAGGTATTCTTGATCTCGCGACGATCAACCAGACGGGCTTGGCAGGTGACTGCGCTCTCAAGCCCAGCATGCGGCACGTGGAACCGCACCCAGTCCTGCCCGTCTTTTTCAAACACTTTGATCCGCGTGGCATGGATCGCAGAGGTCCGCGCGCCTGTATCAATCTTGGCAATGGCTTCTTGGATGCCCAGCTCAGGCAGGGCAACGGATTCACGCCATCCAATAATGATAGGGGGTTTGGTAGCCATACGCAGACTCATAGGTTCGTGACGCTCCGCTATCGTAACCTGATGAGCCTGTCTACGAAAAGAAAAAGCCCCGCAACACAGGCGGGGCTTTGACCTGATCCAAAAAGGATTAGGCGTTGTGTTTTGCAGTGCGCAGATACGGCAGCTTCACGTCGATTTCGCCGAATTTTTCGCGTGCTTGATCGTCGTTTAGCGACAGAGCAACGATAACATCCTGACCAACGGTCCAGTTCGCGGGCGTCGCAATCGGGTTGCCAAAGGTTGCCTGCAGACCATCCAGCGCGCGCAGAACTTCGGCAAAGTTACGACCAACGGACATCGGGTAAGTCATTGTCAGCTGGAGCTTTTTGTCGGGGGACACGATGAATACCGAACGCACAGTCGCGGTATCAGCAGGTGTGCGGCCATCGGGCAGGTAGGCTTCGGCAGGCAGCATGTCGAATGCTTTCGCAACAGCGAGGTCGGTGTCAGCAATGATCGGGAAACCAGCTTTTGCGCCTGCAAATGCTTCGATGTCGCCTTTCCATTTCTTGTGCTCTTCAACACCATCAACGGAGATACCCATCACTTTGGTGCCGCGTTTTGCCCATTCATCAGCGAGCTGAGCAACAGCGCCGAATTCGGTGGTGCAAACAGGTGTAAAATCTTTGGGGTGCGAGAAAAGAATGGCCCACTGATCGCCAATCCAATCGTGCAGCGCAAAGGTGCCCTGATCGGTTTCGACAGTCAGATTCGGGATAATGTCGTTAATACGAAGACCCATAACTACCTCCTATGGATGTCATTGGTCCGAGATATATGAAGTCTGTAACGTTATCGCTACCCACCCTTGCGCTTTTGTCGCACGTTGATAGGGTCCGCTCAGATATGATCAAATTATCGGAGAGAGGGTGAGATGATCGAGAAACGCGAATTCTATATTAATGGTGAATGGGTTGCTCCGGCGACGCCAAACGATTGTGCGGTAATCAATCCCTCGACAGAGGAGCCGTGCGCCGTGATCTCGCTTGGTGGTCAGGCAGATACGGACAAAGCTGTTGCCGCGGCAAAGGCTGCGTTCCCCGCATGGGCTGCAACTGCGCCCGAAGAGCGCAAGGCGCTCGTCGCTAAGATCCTAGACCAGTATTACCTCCGCAAAGAGGAAATGGCCCAAGCGATCAGCATGGAAATGGGCGCGCCCATCGACATGTCCCGCGACGATCAGGCAGAATGCATTCCGTGGCACCTCGGTAACTTCCTCAAGGCCTTTGACGAAGTCGAATGGATCCGTCCGCTGCGTGACAGCGTCACCGACACCCAAATCGCGCTAGAACCGATTGGCGTCGTCGGTCTGATCACACCTTGGAACTGGCCGATGAATCAGGTCACGCTCAAGGTCATCCCCGCGCTGCTCGCTGGCTGCACTATCGTCCTGAAACCCTCTGAGGAGTCGCCACTGTCGTCGATGCTCTTTGCGGAATTCATCCACGATGCAGGCATCCCCGCTGGCGTGTTCAACCTCGTGAATGGCGACGGCATGGGTGTTGGCACCCAATTGTCCGCACACGAAGACGTGGAAATGATCAGCTTCACGGGTTCGACCCGCGCTGGCCGTGCGATCTCCAAGACAGCCGCCGAAACGATGAAGCGCGTGACGCTCGAACTCGGTGGCAAAGGCGCGAACCTGATCTTTGCAGACGCCGATGAAAAGGCCGTCGTGCGTGGTGTGCGTCACTGCTTTAACAACTCTGGTCAGTCCTGTAACGCCCCGACTCGTATGCTAGTCGAGCGCAGCATTTACGATCAGGCCGTTGAAATCGCGAAGGAAACCGCCGAAAAGACCAAGGTCGCCCCAGCAGATCAAAGCGGTCATCACATCGGCCCCGTGGTGAACAAACGCCAGTGGGACCAGATCCAAGGCTACATCCAAAAGGGCATCGACGAAGGTGCGCGTTTGGTTGCAGGCGGACTTGGCCTACCCGAAGGGATGAACAAGGGCTTCTACGTGCGTCCGACCGTTTTCGCCGATGTGAAGCCGGGTATGACCATCGAAAAAGAGGAAATCTTTGGCCCCGTACTGTCGATCATCCCCTTCGATACCGAAGAAGAAGCCATCGCGATCGCCAACAACACGCCCTACGGCCTGACGAACTACGTTCAGTCCACCAGCACCGAACGCCGTCGCCGCCTGTCGCGCGTCCTGCGCTCTGGCATGGTGGAAATGAACGGTCGTAGCCGTGCAGCGGGCGCACCGTTCGGTGGCGTTAAAGCCTCTGGCCGCGCACGTGAAGGCGGCGTTTGGGGGATCGAAGAGTTCCTTGAATCCAAAACCATCGCTGGATGGGACGAATAATCCTAAGACAAATCAAACGATTAAAGGAGGGGCTCGCCCCTCCTTTTTCATGACTAGAACGGCGCTTTAGCCGTGACCCGCATCCCCTGCCCACCATCAGGGTGTAAGAACTGCAACGTCTCTGAATGTAGCATCAAACGCGGAAAATCGCGGGCTGCGCCCGTCGAATAGAACGGGTCGCCCAAAATCGGATGCCCGATCTCTTTCATATGCACACGCAACTGATGGGACCGCCCTGTTTTTGGGTAGAGCCTAACCCGCGACTCCCCTTTGCCAACGCGCATCACCCGATAATCCGTCACCGCAGACCGCCCATTTTCATGGTCCACCATCTGCAAGGGACGGTTCGGCCAATCCACGATCAACGGCAAATCAATCGTGCCAGTCTTTGCGGCGACTTCACCCCAAACCCTTGCCACATATGTCTTTTTCGTGCGTCGATCCTCGAACTGCTTTCCCAAATGCCGCTGCGCATGTGGCGTCAGGCCAAAGATCATCACGCCCGACGTGTCCCGATCCAAACGATGCACCAGAAGCGCGGAGGGAAAAGCCGCCTGAACCCGAGCGATCAGACAATCGGCAAGATGTTCACCCTTCCCTGGCACGGACAATAGCCCAGAGGGTTTGTCGACGACCAAAATCTCATGGTCTTGATGCAGAACCACAAGCGGATCTTGGGGCGGATTATAGTCGTCGCTCATGTCAGGGAACGCCCGAACACAGCCGCTAGAATGGCGCTCAACTCCACAGCATCTTCTTCGGTAAAGGCGTCTGGCTGATTGCTATCAATATCGAAAACACCGATCAGATCACCCGCACCGTTAAATACAGGCAGAACGATTTCAGACCGCGTCGAGGACGAACAGGCGATGTGACCCTCGAACGCTTCGACATCAGGCACCAGCTGGATCTCTTGGGTCCGCGCAGCTGCGCCACACACGCCACGCGCAAACGGGATCACCAGACAGCCATGCCCACCCTGATACGGCCCGATCTTTAGCACCTCGGGTTCAACCACACGGTAAAATCCGGTCCAATCGAACCGATCATCGGCGTGATGCACTTCACACGCAACGGTTGCCATCAGCGCGACCTCATCGGTTTCACCCGCCGTCAGCGCATCGATGGTTTTTGCCAATTCGGAATAGGTCACTCTCATGGTTTGAATGCCTTTCTCTCAAGTCTATCCAAACCTTGGGATAGTCTGACTAAACCGCAAAAACTAGTGCAGAGCCACCTTTAAGGTCGAAACAGTCTACAAGCATAGTGCAACTGCTCTGCGGTATATCCGATCGCGCCACCAGACTGCCCTTATTCGAACATGCGATTGCCCGCATAAGGAGAGATAATACAATCGTAGCTGCAATATGCTTCCCTCGGCGCTATGCACTAATGCCCCCACCCAGTTGTGTGGCGTCGAGGTTCAGCTACTCAGTTAAATTGGACATACATTTCGTATTGGCCGTCCTGAAAGCCCCCGAAAAATTCTTCTAGGTCAGGATGACGAACGGGTTCGCCTGAGTAGTCAGCAACGAGGTTCTGCTCGGACACATAGGCGACGTAGTAGCTTTCGTCGTTCTCAGCCAAAAGGTGATAGAACGGCTGGTCCTTACGGGGTCGGCTGTCTTCCGGGATTGCTTCATACCAGTCGTTGGTATTCGAAAACTCTGGGTCCACGTCAAAGACGACACCACGGAAGGGATGCTTCCGATGTCGAACAACTTGACCCAATTGATAGCGCGCGCGCGTTTTAAGCATAGCAGTACCCCCGTTAACTACTATCCGTGCCTCACCCCGAATGTCTACGCTAGTGAGACAAAACGTTGGAAACAGTCTGTAAACCAAATCAACCCGCGCACAGTAAACTTTATGACGCAATCAGGGATTCACGTTTCATTGACCGCTGAAATCGGCTAAACTTCTTCAAAAATAGAGAGCGAGAGGCAGATGAGCAGAATCTTTCGCGCATTGTTGGTTGTGCTGGTGCTTGGCAGTTGTGGCGAGCGCGAAGGGACCGCTCCGCGGAACCTCGATAACGCCTGCGCAATTCTGACAGAGCGCCCGCAATACGTTAGTGCTTTCCGCGCTGCAAAGCGCAATTGGGGCGTCGAACCCCATGTTCTGATGGCGATGATCTATCAGGAAAGCAAATTCATCTCGAACAACCGCACGCCGCATCAATATGCTTTGGGCGTCATTCCGATGGGTCGACAGTCGTCCGCGTTCGGCTATAGCCAAGCCTTGGACGGAACATGGCGCGAATACCAACGGGCCGAAGGCGGCATGGGCGCGCGTCGTGATGACATCCGAGACGCCACCGACTTCATGGGTTGGTATATGACCCAAACGACCGAAGACACGGGTATCCCACTCAACGACACCCGTAACCAATACCTCGCCTACCACGAGGGTCGGACGGGTTACCTGCGCGGCACTTACCGCGCGAAATCGTGGCTCGTGCGGATCGCGGGCGAAGTCGCAGATCGTTCGACCATGTATCAACAGCAGCTATTACGCTGCCGCGCTGCACGGTTCTAATGGAAAAGGCGGCCTAGGCCGCCTTTCTTATTTCTGCCAATCGCGTTCTTCCGCGATGATATTGAACAACCGGTCTGGGACCCGTCCGCCAATCCGAAGCGTATTCAGCACCATCGTCGTCTGCCCACCTGCGTTATCCGTGACAATCCACTGGTTGAGCATCGGCGGGTCGGTGAACACCAGTTTGATGTTCCCGTATTCAGGGTGATCTGGGTCTTGCAGCGTGATCTGAGTGGTCGCCCCGTCTGAACGATGATCAACCACCATCCTTTCATCGGTCAGATCAACGTCCCGACGCAGAATAATGCTCAGTGGCGTTTCGCTCAGCGGATAGCGATCAGGGCCAGTGTTCGACCGCGGGTCAAAAATCGCGAGCGACCCGCCGCCCGCAATCACCATCGCCTCTTCGGGTGGATCATATTCAAAGCGGATACGACCTGGGCGCTTAATATACAGCGTTCCCGTCGACATCGTTCCGTCAGACGCGATCTGGGTAAACGTGCCCTCAGCCGTCTGGAGACCATTCCAGAAATCCGAAATCTGCCCGAGCGACAAAGGCTCAGCCCGTAGTGCGTGCCCACCCAGTGCAGCCAGCAAAAGCGGGGCGGCCAATAATGTACGGCGAAGTTTATTCATCAACTTACCTTTATCAAACGAGGCGTTCTTGCCCCAAAACATGGGGACAATCGACCTGTTTTCCAACGGATAAGCGATAACAAGCCAGTGTTATTCGGTAAAAAGATAAAAGGCGCGGAGGGTCCTCATCCTCCGCGCCTCTCGCTCTTAGTGCTGTTCAGGCACCAATATTTCGCGCTTTCCGACGTGGTTCGCAGACGAAACCACACCTTCGTCCTCCATTTGCTCAACCAGACGCGCAGCTTTGTTGTAGCCGATGCCCAGTTTCCGCTGGATGTAGGAGGTGGAACATTTACGGTCCTTGATCACGATAGCAACGGCTTGGTCGTATAGGGCGTCTTCCCCATTCGTGTTACCGCCTAGGCCAAGGACTGCATCGATGTTAGCCTCTTTGTCCTCATCTGGACCTTCGACTACACCGCCGACGTAGGTTGGCGGGCCGTAGGACTTCAGATAGGTCACGATTTCTTCGACTTCTTCGTCGCTGACAAATGGGCCGTGAATACGCGTGATGCGGCCACCGCCAGCCATATAGAGCATGTCGCCCATACCGAGCAGCTGTTCGGCACCCTGTTCACCCAAAATGGTGCGGCTGTCGATTTTCGAGGTCACTTGGAACGAAATACGCGTCGGGAAGTTCGCCTTGATCGTGCCGGTGATCACGTCCACGGACGGACGCTGCGTTGCCATGATCAGGTGAATACCCGAAGCACGCGCCATCTGTGCCAGACGCTGAATACAGGCTTCGATTTCCTTGCCCGCAACCATCATAAGGTCTGCCATTTCGTCGACGATAACGACGATATAGGGCATTGCTTCTGGTGCGAATTCTTCGGTTTCAAAGATCGGATCGCCCGTCACTTCGTCAAATCCAGTTTGAACCGTACGCTCGAACATCTCGTTGCGCGCCAGCGCATCGCGAACGCGACCGTTGTAACCCTCAATGTTGCGAACGCCCATCTTGGACATCTTGCGATAGCGCTCTTCCATCTCACCAACGACCCACTTCAGGGCAACGACCGCCTTTTTCGGGTCCGTCACAACAGGCGACAGAAGGTGCGGAATGCCGTCATAGACCGACAGTTCGAGCATCTTCGGGTCGATCATGATCAGACGGCATTCATCTGGCGTCAGCTTGTAAAGCAGCGACAGGATCATCGTGTTGATCGCAACCGATTTACCCGAACCCGTCGTACCCGCGATCAGCAAGTGAGGCATCTTCGCGAGGTTCGCCACGACCGGCTCACCGCCAATGTCCTTACCCAGCGCCAACGGCAGACGATGATTGCCATCGCCATAATCACGGCTCGACAGGATTTCGCGGAAGCTCACCATCTCGCGCTTATCGTTGGGAAGTTCGATACCAATGACCGAACGACCGGGAACCGTCGATACACGTGCGGACAGGGCTGACATCGAACGCGCGATGTCGTCGGACAGACCGATAACACGGCTCGCCTTCAGACCCGGCGCAGGTTCAAGTTCGTACATCGTGACAACAGGACCGGGGCGAACCGATACGATTTCACCTTTGATACCATAGTCATCCAGAACCGCCTCGAGCATCCGTGCATTTTCTTCGAGCGCTTCGTTGGACAGAACGTGACGTTCAACATCCGCTGGGTCCATCAACAGGTTCAGCGGTGGCGTCTCATAGTCCATCCCTTTGTCTTCGAACGACAACGAAGGCTGGGCTTCAGCACGCGCCTGCTTCGACGGAACAACAGACCGTTTCAACGAGTTCTGAACCAGACGACGCGGCTCTGCCGTCGGAATCGGCGCAGCACGCATTTGCGGCATCGGCGCAGGTTCATAGTCTGGCTCGTAGTCATCACGATCAATGTCAGCAAAGATGTTGGAGTCGTCGCCATCGACAAGAATTTCGGTCTCATCGTCCCACTGCGGCATCTCCATGCCCATCTCTGGCATCGGCTGACGCATCACTGGCGGCTCAACAGAATGAGGCGCCGCAATCGTAGGCTGCGCGACGAGCGGACGAGGACCACGCCCCGCAACCAAGGTCGGTTCAATCCGCACGCCGTCTGCCGTGCGAACGATCGGCGGCTGTTTTTGCTCAACCACAGGCTGGACGTTACGGTTACGGATCACATCAGAAATACGGGCGCGAATACGATCATCGTCAGGCGCTTGCGAACCTGCCATCATCGGCGGCTCGGATTCGATCAATTCTGGCTCTAGCTCCACCTCAGGCGAACGACCAAACATTTTCGGCATCAGGCCGCGCAGACCAGAGGCCTCTGCCTGCGCAGGACGTGCTGCAGCCGCCATCGTCGCCGCAGCAACGATTTTCGGCATCTTCGGCATCGTATCAGCGGTGATAGGGTTACTACGAACAACATTCGCCACGCGCTGACGCTCTTCTGGATCAGGCACAGCGTAGAACGCGTCAATCTCGTCTTGGGAATATTTGCGATCACTGCGAGCCTGATCACGACGGCTCTGTACGTTGGCATATCCAACCTGCGCCGCACGAACGGACATATCCGCACCGCGCCCAACAAGGCGCAAAATCAGATCGTAGAGGACAACGAGGCCATAGAGGAAGAAACGCCAGCCCGTGCGAATTTCTGGCATCGTAAAGCCCAGCACAAACGCACCCAGCGCCAGCATCGCGATACCCGAAATCAGGGCCGCGACCTTCACCCACAGCAGGGAACCCGCCACGAGCGGCGTCAGGATCATGCCCAGAACCGTATCACCAAGCATCCCGCCGTAACCAAACGAATGCGTCCAGCTTGGATCGGCAGAGTATGTCGCAAAATAGATCGCCGCGACGACAATCGGGATCGGGAAAAACACCAAACGACCAAAGGCACGCTCTGCGCCGTAGTGCAGCGTCAACCGCAGCCCCCAAACCATAGGGATCAGCGCCAGCCACCACGACGCCTTGCCAACGACCAGCATCAACGGCGCGGCAATCGACGCACCCATACGGCCCATCCAGTTTTGGACAGGCGCATCGGTGGCGAGCATCCAGCTTGGATCTTCGGGCGAATAGGACCCAACCATCAGCCCCACGATGACCCCCAGTGCAATCAGGCCGAGGCCCAAAAGCTCTTTGCCACGTTTTTCCAGAATAGCCTGCGTGGTGCTATCCAAGAGCGGGTCGCGCTGACGTGTCGAATAAGAGGCCATACCAAAATCCCTTTAATCGTAGAGGCATTCGCGGATCAAAGTCAGACCGCGTCGCATCTCTTCCATCGGAGCCACCATGGCGACCCTAATGAACCCCTTACCGGGGTTTTTGTCGTTAACATCACGGCTCAGATATCCGCCGGGCAGCACACGCACGCCGGTTTCTCGCCATAGCTTCAATGCAGCCGCCTCGCCGTCTTCGACAGGCAACCACAGGAAAAATCCGCCCTCGGGCGTGTGATAGCCAGGCAGGTTCCCCAGAACCTCTTCGGCCATCTTGTATTTCGCGTTGTAGAGCGCGCGGTTCTCAATCACGTGCTCTTCGTCGCTCCAAACACGTGTAGATACACGTTGTATAGGTAGCGGCAGAGGCGCACCCGAATAGGCCCGCAATTGACGGATCAGCCGTATAGACTCTGTCCCGCCCGCAACGAAACCAGACCGCAAACCGGGCAAGTTCGACCGTTTGGACAGCGAATGGAAAATCGTGATCCGCTCTGGGTCCGCACCCATTTCGGCGGCTACCTCAAGAGCACCCACAGGCGCTTCATCGCGGTAAATCTCGGAATAGCACTCGTCTGCGAAAATGCGGAAATCGTGTTTCTCGGCCAGCGCAATCAGCTCGCGCCAGTAGTCCCGCGACGCCACTGCACCCTGCGGGTTCGATGGGGAACAGATGTAAGCAATCGCCGTGCGATCCAGCACATCCGCTGGCATCGACGCATAGTCAGGCAGGAACCCATTATCGGCAGTCGCAGGAACGAAAACAGTCTCCGCACCCACCGAAATCGAAGCGATCATATAGACTTGATAGAACGGGTTCGGCGTCAGGATGACAGGCCGTTTGCCGTTCTTCGTTTCAGGGCAGAGCGCCATTGCAGCGTTATACAGTCCCTCACGCGTGCCGTTCAGCGCCATGATCCGATCAGGCCCAACGACGACGCCATAGCGACGGTCAATCCATGCAGAAATTGCGGCCAGCAGATCAGGCTCGCCATCATTGGGCGGGTATTTCGCGAAACCAGCGATGTTGTCGGCCAAGACATCCCCAACCCACGACGGGAACGCGTGTTGTGGCTCTCCAATGGTCAACGCCAGAGGCTCTCCGCCCGGTTCATGGACGTCGAGTAGAGCCCGCAAACGCGGGAATGCGTAGTCCGCAAGGTTCGAGAACCGCTCCGGATAGATCATTTCTGCCTCAAAGTTGCGAGATCATTTTCGTCCCGCTTTGTACCTTGATAACCCCCGACCGCCTGCGCTGTCCAGAAAAACGGAACGAATCCAGAGCGCCCCGCGTCAGAAATGTGGCATTTAGGCCAAGGCGCGCTCTGCCGCTGCACCGATCCGCAGCAATCGCGCTTCGCTCATTGGCGCCGCGTTCAGCATGATGCCACAGGACGGAACGCCCGTCGGAAGCGTCACGGAACAGCAGTTCATCAGGTTGCCCACGCGGGTATTGCGCAAGGCCATGAGGTTTTCAGAAACGAAGTAATCTCCATCCGTCTCAAGCCGCGCCGCATTGGGCGGAAGGATCGGCGCTGTCGGCAGGATCACCGCATCAAAGCGCGCCATCATCGCATGATATTCGTCACGAATTTCCATCAATTCCGCCCAAGCCGAAACGTAATCAACAGCCGTAAACCCTGCCCCAGCACGAATTCGGGTCAGAATTTGATGATACATTTTCGACGGGTCCGCCTCGATGATGTCTTGCCAATAGGCATAGGCATCCACGGTATAAAGCACCCCCGCCAATTCGAACGCCCGTCGCAGCGGCTCAAATCGAACATGCCGAACCTTTGCGCCAGCCGCCTGTAACCGCTCGACTGCGCTGACGAACGCAGCCAGAGGTGCATCGCGCAAATCCTCCATCCCAATGGTGTCCAAGATCGCGAATTCGACACCCTCGAGCGAAGCGCCGTGAATGTCCGCCACGCGCCCACCCAATGCACCCAGCATCAGGGCCGCATCCTCGACCGACCGACAGAGCGGCCCGACGGTATCAAAAGTCTTACACAGCGGCACCACGCCCGTAAGCGACAGCAAACTATGCGTTGTCTTTAGACCGACCAGATCGTTCCAAACGCTCGGCACCCGCACCGATCCACCCGTATCCGACCCAACCGCGGCGGCGGCCAAACCAAAGGCGACCGAGGCCGCAGCGCCCGACGACGATCCACCGGGAACGGCTTCGGGATCGTTCACACAAGGCGGCGTTGCCGTAATCGGGTTTAACCCCAAACCACTAAAGGCTATCTCGGTCATATGGGTTTTACCCAAACAAACCAAACCCATAGCGGTCGCGTTCCGCAAAACCTCTGCATCCCGCGAAGGCACGCGATCCTTTAGATAAAGCGTCCCCGCCTCTGTCGCGGTCCCCGCCGTATCGAACAGGTCTTTCCAGCTGATCGGCACCCCATCCAACGCAGACCGCCGCAAACCCGCCTTGGCCCGCTTTGACGCTGCCTCTGCTTCTGCCAACGCTCGCTCAGGCGTGACCCGCGCATAAATGCGGTCGCGATGTTCGTGTTCATCGATGGCGGTCAGAAACACCTTTGTCAGTTCAACGGGGTCAATTTCCCCCGAACCGATCCCGCGACCCAAGTCTGCCGCTGTCATCCACCGCCAATCCTGCATGGCAATCTCCCTCGTACAATTGACTCAACGCTAGCGGGACGATGTCGCATGGACAATCCCGCGAATTGGCCCATATTCACGCCATGACCCATGACCACGATATTCTGATCGTCGGCGGCGCTCTAAACGGCCCCGCGCTTGCTCTGGCTGCTGCTCACTTCGGCCTCTCGGTCGGGGTTATCGATACTGTGCCGCTCGACACTTATAAGGACCCATCCTTTGACGGTCGAGCCTATGCGCTAGCCCTCGCGTCTCAACGCCTGCTCAAAGGGATCGGCATCTGGTCCAAAGTCGCGGCCCACGCCGAACCAATGCTCGAGATCAAAGTCACCGACGGTATCGCAGGCCAAGGCCCTGCCCCGTGGATGCTCCATTTCGACCACGCCGAAATCGAAGAAGGCCCGATGGGCTACATGGTCGAAGACCGCCACCTCCGCCCTGCCCTTATGGAAGCAATGGAGGAAAGCGACCGTATCACCCTTTACGCACCCGAAACCGTGACCGCCCAATCGCTGACCGAAAACGGGATCAGCGTCACGCTCGCCTCGGGCAAAACGCTGACTGCGGCCCTGCTGGTTGGCTGTGACGGACGCAAATCAGGCACCGCCGAGCGCGCTGGCATCAAACGCACAGGTTGGACCTACGGACAAACGGGCATCGTCTGCGCCGTTGCGCATGAAAAACCCCATGGCGGTGTCGCCCATCAATTCTTTATGCCGCACGGCCCACTGGCCATCCTGCCGCTCAAAGGCAACCGTTCCTCTATCGTGTGGAGCGAAACTGACGCCCGCGCCGCCGAATGTGCCGCAATGGATGATGCGACCTTCCTCGAGGTCCTCAAACCCGCCTTTGGCAGCTTTCTCGGCGAGATTAGCCTCGAAGGAAAGCGGTTCACCTATCCACTGAACCTCACCCTCGCGAATAGCTTTATCGCCGATCGTATCGCTCTGGTTGGTGATGCGGCCCACGGGATGCACCCCATTGCGGGTCAAGGCCTGAACGCTGGTCTACGGGATATCGCGGCGCTCGCCGACGTGCTCCGCGATGCGCGTCACACAGGTCAGGACATCGGTAGCCCAATCGTTCTGAACAAATACCAACAATGGCGCCGCTTTGACACGGCAACGCTCGCGGTCGCGACGGACACGTTCAACAAACTCTTCTCGAACGACAACCCGCTGCTGCGGGCGGTGCGTGATGTGGGCATGGGCGTGGTAAACTCCATCCCCGCCTTACGCCGCAATTTCGTCCGTGAGGCCGCTGGCCTCACTGGTGATCTGCCCAGCTTGATGCGCAGCTAAGGCTTTCAAAATCCCAAAAACAAATCGGCCGCGCCTCTCACGATGCGCGGCCGATTTTGGTTTTGGGATGGTGAACGTGTCAGAAACACGCTCACCTATTTTCTTAGAACTCTTTAGAGAAGTTCAGACCGAGGTCGAGGTTACCGCTTTGGGTCACACCGCCTGAGGTCTCGAGCTGGCCACCGAACAGCGGCTGACCCATATTGACGGTCAGAGCGTAGCGTTCGCTGTCCTCTGTGCCTTCAACGTCGAGGGCGATGCCGAAGGTTTCGCCTGTCCGCTCGTTCTCGCTTGAGAACTCGATCGTCGCGCCGAAGCCACAGCTGGTCTCAGTCGAACCGATACCACGATCACAGAACACACGCGGGGTGAAGCTCAGCACTTCTGGCTGATCCACCAGCAGATCGACCAAGCTCACCTCAGCGAACACGCGACCACCAGAGACAGTGCCCGTCGAGAGCGAACCCGCTTCTTCGAAGCCTGCGCGGCTTGCTGTCAGATCGGCTTCACCACCCGGCGACCAAGCGAGGTCAACACCGACGCGCGGCGCGATGACATAGTCGCTCACGTCGAACTCACCCGAGAGCGCGCCACCAGCGAACAATGCGTAGTAGGTGTAGAACCCATCCACATTGATCGTGCCCAGCGGACGATCGAAGTCGAGGTTGAACGTGTGACGGCCAGCCGCTGCACCCAAGTAGTAATCTGCGAACAGATTTTCCTGCAGGCGGAGCGCACCGTAGATGCCACCGTTCAGACCGAAGCCATTGATCTCGCCGGTTGCCAGACCTGTGATGTCATCCTTCGCGGAGTACATGCCCACGAACCAGCCCGAGACGCGGTCGTTGTTCACGAAACGCTCGACCCGATAGTTCAGCGAGAACATACCCTGTGCGATGCCATCATCCGTTTCAAGATAGCTCAGCGAACCCGAGAAGATACGCCAGCCATCAATCGCACAGTCGCGGGTTTCGCTGTTGAAGTCACCACTTCCAGAGACACCGTTTTCGTTCGCCTGCAGATCAATGTTACGATCCACTTCGGTCGTATCACGGCACGGCATTTCGATGGCTTGCGCTTCGAGCGGCACAAACTCCACACGACGGTTCAGCTGACGTCCCTCTTCGGTCGCATTGTCTGCAATCGGACGGCTCTCACCGTAGCCCGCAGAGGCCAAGCGATCGACCGGCACGCCGCGCTGACGCAGGGCCGCCACAACAGAGGCCGCACGAGACTGGCTGAGCTGCAAGTTGTACTCGTCGCTTGCGCGGTCATCAGTGTGACCTGCAACTTCGAATGCAGCCTCAGGACAGGTTTCCAACAGACCCGCGATGGCATCCAGCGTTCCCGCGCTCTGCGGCAGGATCACAGCCGAAGCCGTTGCGAACTGAACCGGTGCCTGCTCGAGGATATCAGCGATATCTGCCGCACAGGTATTCGCATCACGCTGTTTCAAGCGGTTCAGCGCACCAGCCGCAAAGCTCGACATCTGACGGCTATGCTGGGTCATCGTCGCAGCAAGGTCATCCTTGAGGATTTCGGTCAGATCTTCCTCGATCTCAGGGATAATCGACGCGTCCAACGGAATGTGGTTCTGAGCCACACCGTTGGAGGTCGCGTTAATGTTTGAAGCATCAAACACCATGCGGAACGATGTGTAATACGTCGTATCCATCGTGTCGCTTGTTGTCGCATCACTGCTGATGTTCACAACCGAACCACCCAGACCCGGATTATACGGGCCGACATTCGGCTCGATAATCTGGGAAACGTAGCTGTAGCCCGCCTTCACAACCTGGATCGAATAAATGCCGTCCTGAGCAACACTCGGATCAAGGAAGAAGGTGTACTGACCGTCAGCCGCGGTGCTTACGCCGTTCGCATCACCCAAGTTTGTATCAAGCCAGCTGTCAGGAACAACGGTCGAGGCTGCACCTGCAGACGCTTGATAGTAGAGGGTCACAACAGCGCCACTGATCGGTGCATAGGACAGCGAGTCATAGACTACACCGCTCGGGTCGACCAAGAACGCGTCCTGATCAATCTCGACAGCACCTGCCTCCACTGCAATCCCCGTGATGCGGTTCGCAGTTTCCGTGTACTCAGCGCTTGTAGCTGTCGGTTCAGAGGTTGCTTCGGGGTTGTGGAATTCCACGCCGTAGCTCCCCGCTGGCAGACCAACAAAGGTATAGTCACCGTTCTCATCAGTGATCGTCGTCACTGGCGATTGCGTCTCTGGGTCAATCACATAGTCAAAGACACCCGGCGACGTTTCTTCCAGCAAGTAGACCTCGATATTCGGCACACCCGCTTGGTACTCGATCACCGAACCACTGATTTCACCAGGGAAGCCAGTCGAGGTTGGATCACCGTTTGCGTTGGTGTTCCCGTCAACCTTACTCTGAGCCACAACAGGATCGCCCTGCGGATCTTCAGCAGAGACCGTAGCCACGTTGGCAACACCACCTGCATCCAGATCAGACTGGAGAAGAGCGTACTCATAAGTCCACGTCCAAGTTTCACCGACCGAGATTTTCTGATCCGAACCAGCGTCACTCTCCGCGTCAAACACAGGCGTCAGAGAGATCCCCGTTCCACCCGTCGGGGTCAGCGTATCTGCGATCGTCACTGTATCAAGAGTGACGTTACCAACGTTCTTGGCCGTAATCGTGTAGACCAGAACATCGCCCGCACGCACACCGTCATCAAGAGATGCGTCATCAACAGTCTTCGTAACTTCAAGCACAGGATTTTTAATTGAACGCAACTCAGTCTTGTCGTCATCGGTGTTGCCGTCGGCGTCGTCAGCATCGTCCGTCACGTCGGTGACCTCGTTGCCTGTGCCGGACGGAGGCGTACCGATCACGGTGGCCGTGTTCAACAAACCACCAGCGTCGATGTCGGCTTGGTCCACAAGATAGGTCGCTGTGAACGACACGCTCTCACCAGGCGCCAGTGTCGTCGAACCGTTGGTTTCGATCGTGAAGGACGACAGGCTGTTCGCAGGAGCGGTATCGTCCGCTTGCGTCAACGTATCGCTGTACACGCCCACATTCGTCAGAGTGACGTTGCCGGTGTTCGTCGCCGTCACGGTGTAGGTCACTGTATCGCCAACGCCAAAGCCATCGCTGCCCACATCGTTGGTCAACGCCGCAGTCTTGGTGCCGTTGATGCTGGGATCCTGCGTAATTACCTTGGACGTGGCAGACCCATTCCCTGCACCAATCGTCGTGTTACCAGTCGAGCTAGTCTCAACGCTTTCGGGAGTGATTGAATTGCGCGGCGTACCTGTGAAGGTAGCGATGTTGGAAACGCCACCGGCATCAATGTCATCTTGGGTCAGGACATAAGACGCTGTGTAGGTCCATGTTTCGCCAACTGCCAATGTCGTGTCTAAGGTGTTATCGTTCGTCGACGGAGCCGTCATGGTCAAGGTCGCGCCCGTACCATCGGTACCGCGTGTCAGAGTATCGTTCGACAGGGATACAGACTCGTAGTCGACCTCACCTGTGTTCGACACTGTGATCTCAAAGTTCACGGTATCGCCGGCCGAATCCTTCAAGTCACCATTCGTATCAGCAACCGACGTGACCGTCTTTTGCGCCGTCAACTCTCGGATCAGGATTTGACGCTGAGTGACCGTACCAGAATATTTATTATTCGTCGGTGTCCCCGTTGTTTCATTGCCCGAAGCAGAGCTTTCGAGGTCAATGTAATTGATGCCATCGACGGTGTATGGGAGGGTCGCAATGTTCTCAATCGTGTCGGCGTTCAAGTCCGCTGCAACGAGTGTGTAAGAATAGGTCCATACGCAGGTTTCGTTTGCAGATAGAACTGCGTCGCTGCTGTTTGCGCCACCGGAACATGAAGCAGACGACAGAGTGCCCGCCGGAGTGATCGCCGAAGCAATACTGTTTGTTGTTCTTGTGAACGTATCGGTCAACGAACCCATGGTGACATCGACAACGCCGATGTTTTCAGCGGTGATCGTGTATTCTATCGTGTCACCGATATCCGCGCCGTCAGAGAGCGAACTAATTACTGGCAAATTTTTGGTAAGACGCAGAAGCGGGTCGGCTGCAATAGGTTCATCTACAGGAGGGTTTGCGTAAGCAATACCTTGGCTGAAGTCGATCCCGTAATAGGCAAGGCCACTTTGCGTTTGGTCACCAATCTTAATTCGAATGGGCGATGCCAACGTGCTATAGAAAACACGTGCTCGGTATTGGTCACCGACAGCCGTGCCAGGGGCTGAGGTAATGTTATCAGTGTCAACGATCGGCAAGAAACGAGTGACGCCCGACCCTTGGTCGACCGCTTCGAGCTTTGTATTGGCGTCTAGAGCAAAGCTCGTGATACCCGAAAAATCTGTAAATTGCTTACCCGGATTACCCCCCGAACCATCGAGGTCGTATGTGTTGATGTAGACGTTTTCCAGCGTTACCGGAGTGCTGCCATCCAAAAAGGTAAAGGCAAACTCTGCATACCCGCCAACGGCACTCATAGTGAGGTTAGGCTGAAAGTAAGCATTGGTCGAATATGGGTTGCTGGTACTGTCGAATGCCCCAATGGTAGCATTGGACAAGCCAACAACTTCGACCTTAGCGTCGATCTGGGCCCCACCAATCGTGATTACGTTGGGATATGTATAGCTCTCACCAATCGCGTTTGGGAAACCCGAGGTTGGTCCACCAGAAAAATCGAGCGTACCACCTGCAACGTCATAGAACTGTGCGACAGCGGCCTGTGGAAGTCCAATTGAGAGCAACATCGTTACAAGAGATGACGCAAGAACCCGTCGAGGCTTTGACTTAATCTCACCACTGGCGGCCCCGAAAAATGTGAGGAGCATTTTGAAGGCAGCGAGGATGAAACTGAATATTTAAGGCACTCTCTGTTTGCGTTAGACAACCAGAGCGGAACTATCTGATAACTCAGATTTGATGATTATCGCGTACGAAGAGTTAGAAAAGCATTCCGAAGTATCAGGAATTCCCAAAGGGGTAGCGCAGCACCTACATCGGCGGATCAGACTAACGTAAAGTGCGTAGATGCACCCTTGTTTTTTGAAAATTCCCAAAATTTTGCCAAATTTCGTTCGGTGGTGAACAGAACGTAATTCTTTTTACACCAAACCCCAGAATTAAATTTTTGATCAAAGAATAAAATTTATACATCTGGGATACTCATTTTACCGCAATCAAACGGTGTATCGGCGGACGTTTGATCCGTCCGCCGACAGGCCCGATCAGTAGAACATCGCGATGTTGTTGATCAGTATGATCCGGATTGCCTCTAAGCCCAAAAGCGCGACAACTGGCGACAGATCCAACCCACCCATGCGCGGCAGGAAATTCCGCAGCGGGCGATAAATCGGGTCGAGCAACCGCTCAAGACCATACCAAACCTGCGCAACCAGAGGCTGACGCACGTTGAGAACTTGGAAGCTGATCAGCCAGCTCATGATAAAGTGAGCGAAGATCATAAAACGAGCCACACCGATAATCATCAGCAGGATTTGGAAGATAGAGGTCATATCGCGTCCTTTCAGTTGCTCATCAGGTAATGTGCGCAGGGCCATTCGGCAATCCCTGCCCCAACGTTCCAGTTGACCTTGGGTGCGGCTGACGTTTCTTTGCATCTGCAGAATGAAAGGTCACACATGTATCCGTTCCTCCGATTGATTTGGCAGATGTTCGTTCATCGTAACGACCCAAAGGTAAACTTTGGCGAAACCTATGTGACCCACCATATCTGCTGGCCGTGGGACCTCGACCTCTGGTGGGAACTGAACAATGGACGGACGCTGACCCTGTTTGACATGGGTCGTTTGCCGCTCGGTCAGGCGTCTGGGCTACTCAAAGCGCTCAAACAGAACGGCTGGGGCCTAACGGTTGCTGGTTCGACCCCGCGCTATCGCCGTCGTATCCGCATGTTCGATAAAATCACGATGAAGTCCGTTCCGGTCGGTTGGGACGATAAATTCATCTACATTGAGCAGAGCATGTGGCTCTCTAACGGGGAATGCGCGAACCACGTTCTGATCCGTTCTGCAGTGACCAGCAAATCGGGCATCGTCGCGCCTGAAAAAGTCGCGGCAATCATGGGGCACACAGGCCCCTCGCCAGACTTGGGCGAATGGGTCAAAGCGTGGATCGAGGCAGAGACCAAACGCCCTTGGCCGCCGCAGCATTGATAACGCCCTGTTCCTAAAGGCGTGCTTGCCATAGCCGCTGTTTCTCTGTCTATATCATTGAAACGCATGGGGGGATGTCATGTCAGTATCCGCGAAAAAGCGCATCTGGGGCTGGATGTCCTTTGATTGGGCGCAACAGCCTTATTACACGCTCGGCCTGACGTTTATCTTTGGCCCCTATTTCGCTGCCGTCGCAGCCGACTGGTTCACCGCGAGCGGTTCCGCAACACCCGAAGCCGACGCGCAATCGCTCTGGTCCCTCGGCTCTGCCATCGCCGGCGTGATCATCGCAATTTCGGCGCCGTTCATGGGAGCTTGGGCTGACCTCAGCGGACGCAAAATCCCGTGGATCGCCTTCTTTTCAGTGATTTACGTGGTGTCCTCTGCCTTCCTCTGGGGCCTGACACCAGATGGTGCCACCCTCACCATTTCGCTGATCATCTTCTACATCGGCTTCATCGCCGCTGAATCGGGCCTCAATTTCGTCAACGCGATCCTGCCCTCGCTCGGCACGGACAAAGAGGTAGGCAAAATCTCTGGCTCGGCTTCGGCGTTCGGCTACTGGGGCGGCGTGGTATCGCTGTTCATTATGCTCTTGCTGCTGGCCGAAGGTGACAGCGGCAAAACACTTTTGGGCATCGACCCCATCTTTGGCCTCGACGCCTCGACCCGCGAAGGCACCCGTTCGGTCGGTCCCTTCATCGCGATCTGGTATCTCGTGTTCATGATCCCGTTCTTCCTCTGGGTCCGCGATGACACCTCAACGCCTCGCCGCAAAACCAGCTTTGGCGAAGTCGTCCCCGAACTGATCCGCGCGGTGAAATCCATCGGTCAAAGCCGCAGCCTGACCTCGTTCCTCGTAGGCTCCATGCTCTACCGCGACGCGCTGAACTCGCTCTATGCCTTTGGCGGCGTCTACGCGAAATTGGTGCTGGGTTGGGCCACGATGCAAATCGGCGTTTTTGGTATCATCGGCGCAATCACCGCAGCGATCGTCACATGGATCGGCGGCATAGCTGACAAACGATACGGCCCTAAAACGGTGATCACAGCGGCCATCGTCGTCCTCATGATCGTCTGCACGATAATCGTCAGCATGTCGCGCACTCACATTGGCCCGATAGCCTTGCCCGAAGGATCGAGCCTGCCCGATATCATCTTCTACATCTGTGGGGCCGCGATTGGCGGTGCGGGCGGTGCGCTCTATTCTGCATCGCGCTCTTTGATGGTGCGCCACACGAACCCCGAACGCCCCGCCGAAGCCTTTGGCCTCTTTGCTCTCACAGGCAAGGCAACCGCGTTCCTCGCGCCCATGATGATCGGCATCACGACCTACGCCACGGGCAGCAACCAGTTGGGCTTTATCCCTGTAATCGTCCTTTTCCTGATCGGTCTTCTAATGCTACGCTGGGTCAACAGCGAAGGAGATCGCGCAGCATGGTCCGCACACTAGGGGCATTGTGTGTATTGCTGGCCCTCACGGCCTGCAAGGCAAACGACACCGCACAGACAACGACATCGGTGATGTCGTCACAATCTTCGAACGACACACGCGTCGCCAAAGAGGTGTTCGGCCACATCCCGACACCCAGCAACGGCGCGTCAGAGGCCATCGGTTCCTATGCCCGTGGGTGCCAATCCGGCGCGATGGAGCTGCCTGAAAACGGTCAAACATGGCAAGCGATGCGCCTTAGCCGTAACCGCAACTGGGGCCAGCCGCAGCTTGTGTCCTTTGTCGAAGACCTCAGCGCCTTTGCCGCGACCCAGCCAGGTTGGGACGGCCTTTATATTGGCGACATGAGCCAACCGCGTGGCGGCCCAATGCTCACGGGTCACGCCAGCCACCAAATCGGCCTCGACGTCGATATCTGGATGCTTCCCCCCAGCCGCCTCGACCTGTCCGAGGCAGAGCGCGAAAGCCTCTCCTCCATCACCATGCAACGTGCGAACGGTGCCTACACCAACAACGATTGGTCGCCACAACACGAGGCCATCCTTCGTCGCGCCGCCGAAGACCCCCGCGTCGCCCGTATCTTTGTGTTCGCAGGGGCCAAGGTCGAAATGTGCAAGAACGCGACAGGCAATCGTGATTGGCTCCGCAAAATCCGTCCATGGTGGGGCCACCACTACCATTTCCACGTGCGTTTGAACTGTCCCGCTGGCGATGACGCCTGTCAGGATCAGGCCCCTATTCCTGCGGGCGATGGCTGCGAAGATGCGGAAAAATGGGTGAATGACATCCTCAATCCGCCGCCGCCCTCAGGCCAACCGCCTGCTCCGCCACGTGGTCCACTGCGGATGAATGACCTTCCCGATCAATGCGCTGTGGTCGCTGGACGCTGACATTGAAACACTGGATTACTGTTGCATTCGCCCTGCTCGGGGCCACCCCTGCGCTGTCCGAAGCCCAACTTGTCGCCAAGTTCGCCTTCAACATCCCAGGAGCAGAGGAGCTGTCCGCTATTGAGCTTGACCCAACGGGCACGGCCTTCACCATGGTCACGGACCGCGGCTATCTCCTGAAGGGCGAATTGACCCGAAACGACGAGGTTCTGACGGGCTTGTCCGTCAGACAAATGATCCCCCTAAACGGAGAGGATGGTCGGCCTCTGCGCGAAGGACAAACCGACTCCGAAGGGATCGCCTTTGGTCCCAACGGCCAGCTTTATATCAGCTTCGAAGGTCGTTCCCGCATCATGGCCTACGATCAGCCCGATGGTGCGGCGCGGCCCTTCAAACGCGCCGCCGCCTTTGACAACTTTCAATCCAATTCAGGACTAGAGGCGCTCGCCGCTGGGCCAGACGGCACTATCTATACGATCCCCGAACGGTCTGGCCGCTTTGATCTACCATTTCCCGTCTACCGCTACCGCAGCGATTGGGACGTCGCCTTTACCATCCCCCGCAGTGACTCTTTCCTCGTGACGGGCGCGGACATTGGCCCCGATGGTAAATTCTACCTGCTTGAACGCGACTTCCTTGGCATCGGGTTTCGGTCCCGTGTCCGTCGTTTCGACATGGACGGCACGAATGAGGAAACCCTCCTCCAGACCGAACTGCGCACCCACAGCAACCTCGAGGGCATCGCCGTCTGGCGTGATACAACAGGCCATATCCGCCTCACCATGGTGTCCGACAACGGCCAGACCTTTGGCCCCAGCACTCTGGTCGAGTATCAACTGACCGATTGACAGAAGGTCGCAGCGGCACTAATCAACCGCGTCCCCGAAAGGGGCCAAGTCGCCGCTACCTTGTAAAAACGGAATATAGACATGACCCGTATCCTCTCTGGCGTTCTCGCCATGGCCATCGTTGTTGTGGCCTCAAACATCCTCGTTCAGTTCCTCATTCTTGATGGGATCTTGACATGGGGTGCCTTCACCTATCCGATCGCGTTCCTCGTGACCGACATCATGAACCGCGTCTATGGCGCGCAGGCTGCTCGCAAGGTGATCTTTGCTGGCTTTATCGTCGGTATCATCTGCTCGCTGATCGGCAACCAGATCCAACTCGAGTTCGGCCCAGCCGTTCCGCTGCGTATCGCGATCGCGTCTGCAACGGCGTTCCTCGTCGCGCAACTCCTTGATGTTGCTATCTTTAACCGCCTTCGTGATGGCAACTGGTGGAAAGCTCCAATCATCTCGACTGTCATCTCATCGACCGTTGATGCTGTGCTTTTCTTCACCATCGCTTTTGCTGCGTTCATCAATTTCGGGGAAACGGCGAATGCTGAGATTTCTTGGGCTTGGGACGCGATGCCGTTGATGACGGTGGGCGCTGAGATGCCGTTTTGGGTGACTTTGGGCGTTGCGGACTATGCCGTGAAACTGGCGATTGCGCTTCTCGCGCTTGTGCCTTTCCGCGTCATTGTCGGCCAAATGTTGGCCAAAAAATCGGCAGCGTAACAAAAGTTTCACTAAATCTGGCACAAAAAGTTTTGACATACACGACATCTGTGTCACCCTGAGCTTACAGGCGAAACTCATTGAAAGGAGGTGATCCAGTGTCAAGAAAGGTATTGGAGAATGGTGTCGGGACAGCTTGGGGGGATCGCAGCTAAGGCAGCCCTTGGCTGACGACGAACTCAGGTGGGACGACCTAACCGCACCCACCTCCTGGACTTTCGAAGGGTCGCCTCATCGCCGGGGCGGCCCTTTTCCTTGCAATCGCACCTGTTTCGGGCAGATTCAGGACGTATTTGGGGAGCCACAGACGGTATCCAGATACCGCAAAACCCGCAATCGCACCCTTTTCGCCGCAAAACAGGTCTTATTTACGCTTATGTTACGGATTTCTAACGAAATCACCCTGCAAGACTGGGAACTGACCGAGCAATTTGTCCGCGCCTCCGGCCCCGGCGGTCAGAACGTGAATAAAGTGTCAACGGCAGTCGAGCTGCGGTTCGAGGCCGAACGCAGCCCCTCTCTGACCGATGCGGTGAAACGACGACTGCGGCGCATCGCGGGGTCCAAATGGACGACGGACGGCGCCATCGTGATCTTTGTGCAGGACACCCGTTCGCAGGCCACCAACCGAGAGATCGCCCGCGACCGCCTCGCCCAAATGATCCTCAAAGCCACCCACGTCCCCAAACGCCGCATCCCCACAAAGCCCACGAAGGGGTCGGTGAGGAGACGGCTTGAGGCGAAGAAGATTAGGGGCGAGGTTAAGGCGCTCAGGGGGAAGGTTGATTAATCAAAAGAAGACAAATACATCTATTCCGATTTAAATAATTCAGCACATCAACCTCAAGCCGAAGAGAACTCGATTGCCCTTAAGCTACGCACCTAAAAAGGGAACAATTGTTACAGCAGACTTTTATCCGGGCTTTAAAGAACCGGAAATGGTCAAGAAGCGTCTAGCAGTCGTCGTTTCTCCTCAGATACAGCAGCGAAGAGGTCTTTGTACAATTGTTCCTCTAAGTCTCTCGGAACCAAAGATAATAATGCCATATCACATGGCTATAAACATACCTTTTGAGCTACCTAAGAACTGGGGCAACCAGCAACGCTGGCTGAAGGGAGATATGATCTGCGCGGTCGGATGGCACCGATTGGACCTTTTACGAATTGGTAAGGGAGAGCATGGTAAAAGACTGTATCAAACAAGCTTACTCGATGAAGCCACGATGTCACAAATCCATGATTGCATTCTACATGGCCTTGGATTGCTCCAATAATATTGACAAAATCGCTGGCAGAGATATGTAAGAAGTGTGGCGGCTCTGGAAACATCCGCATTAAGACCCATAGGGCCACTGACGTCTCAGCGATTACAAGCTTCTCGTCAGTGCTGGCAGGACCTCGTACCATGTACGAGGTCTTTGTTATTTATACCCTAACCTCCCGCGCCTCCTGCTCACCGACTCCAAACACTCGCTTATAGCGGGCGACTTCTTCGGTGGGGCCCATGGCTTTGTTGGGGTTGTCGGAGAGTTTGACGGTGGGGGCGCCGTTGGCTTCGACTGCTTTACAGACGAGCGAGAAGGGGGCGAGGGCGTCTCCGTCGGTGAGGCCGATAAAGTCGTTGGTGAGCATGGTGCCCCAGCCAAAGGAAGCCTTCACGCGGCCACGGAACTGGTCTGACAGTTCGTGGATTTTGTGCACGTCCAGCCCGTCCGAGAAGATGATGAGCTTTTTCGTGGGGTCTTCGCCACGGGCCTTCCACCATTGGATCGCGGTCTCGGCCCCTTCGGCGGGATCGCCAGAGTCGATGCGGATGCCCGTCCACTGGGCGAGCCAATCGGGGGCGTTGTCGAGAAAGCCCTTGGTCCCGTAGGTGTCGGGCAGGATGATGCGGAGGTTGCCGTCGTGTTCCTCGTGCCAATCGGCGAGCACATCATAGGGCGCGCGGCGGAGGTCCTCGTCGGTTTGGGCGAGGGCGGCGTAGACCATGGGAAGCTCGTGGGCGTTGGTGCCGATGGCTTCGATGTCGCGCTTCATGGCGATTTTGCAGTTCGAGGTGCCGATGAATTTATCGCCGAGGCCTTCGATGAGGGCCTGAACGCACCAGTCCTGCCAGAGGAAGCCGTGACGGCGGCGGGTGCCGAAGTCCGCGAGTTTCAGGTCGGGGATCGTGCGGAGGGATTCCACCTTTTCCCAGAGTTTCGTCATGCCGCGTGCGTAGAGCACTTTGAGTTCGAATTTACCCATGGTGTTGAGGACAGCGCGGGAGCGGAGTTCCATCAGGATGGCGAGCGCGGGGATTTCCCAGAGCATGACCTCGGGCCAGGAGCCTTCGAAGGTGAGTTCGTATTGGCCGTCGTGTTTTTCGAGGTGGTAGGCGGGCAGGCGGAGGTTCTCGAACCACTCCATAAAGTCGGGGCGGAACATCTGGCGTTTGCCGTAGAAGGTGTTACCGCGCAGCCAAGTGGATTCCCCGCGGGTAAGCGACAAGGACCGCACGTGGTCGAGTTGTTCGCGCAGTTCGCCTTCGTCGATCATGTCGGCAAGGCGGATGTGTTTGGCGCGGTTGATCAGGCTAAAGGTCACGCGGGTGTCGCGTTTGTTGCGGAACACCGACTGACACATCAGGAGCTTGTAGAAGTCCGTATCGATGAGCGACCGCACGATGGGGTCGATCTTCCATTTGTGGTTATAGACGCGGGTTGCGAGATCGACCATGACACGGGGCCTTTCGGATTACGTTAGGGCCGCTTAGATCAAAGATCAGGGGGCAGGTGCAAGGTTCACTTGTCCCGAGGGGTCCAATCGGGTGGATTTGCGTTGCGGCGAAGGCGCAGGGCGAGGCCCAGCGTGACGCCCGTGCCTATGGCGATGGTGAGGTCGGTGAGGACCGTCAGGCCGAGCGTGATCAGGAGGAGCGCGACGTTTGCGCGGTCATCGCGCATCCATTCGCCCCATTTGTGCGGCTCTGCCATGTTCCACGCGGTGAGGATCAGGAGACCAGCCAGCGCGGGCATTGCTAGACCAGATGCGAGCGGGGCTGCGACCCACATCACGACAAGTATCACCAGCGCGTGGATCATGCCCGCGAGCGGTGTCCGCCCCCCTGCCCGCACGTTGGTTGCGGTGCGGGCGATAGCGCCTGTCGCGGGCAATCCGCCAAAGAGCGGCGAGGCGAGGTTGGCGATGCCTTGGGCCAAAAGCTCTGCGTTTGGTTTATGACGGTCCGAAATCATGCGGTCGGCGACGATGGCGGACAGCAGGGATTCAATGCCAGCGAGGAAGGCGATAATCAGGGCCGAGGGGAAGAGTTCCCTTAGACGGGCGAAATCCATGTCGGGGAGCTGCGGGGCAGGCAGAGATGCGGAGAGCGTGCCGAAACGGTCGGCAATCGTATCAACGGGTAGGTTAAACAGCGGCACAGCGACCGAGGTCGCGGCGACAGCGACGATCAAACCCGGCCAACGAGGGGCGGCACGGCGCAGTGTATAGATCAATACCATCGTCACCAGCGTGACCCCAACAGCGGAGAGGGAAAGGGTGTCGCGCGCCTCCCACAGGGCCGGGATTTTCTCGATCATATCGGCGGGTAGATGGTCCATCGTCAGGCCCAGACCGTCCTTGATCTGGCTGGATGCGATGATGACAGCGATGCCGATGGTAAAGCCGTTAATGACGGCTTCGGGGATATGTCGGATGAGGGTGCCAGCGCGCAGGGTGGCGGCGATGATCAGGATGATCCCCGCCAAAAAGGTCGCGATCAGGAGGCCGTCAAACCCGTGGCGGGCAATCACGTCATAGACGACAACGATAAACGCACCTGTCGGGCCGCCGATCTGCACGCGGCTACCGCCAAAGGCCGAGATCAAGAAGCCCGCGACAATCGCAGTGACCAGCCCCGTCGACGGATCAGCGCCAGAGGCAATCGCAATCGCGAGGCTCAGCGGCAAAGCCACCATCGCCACGGTGATGCCAGCAAACACATCGGCACGCAGACTGGCCAGCGTGGTCGCTGGCAGGGTCGATAGCAATTTGGGGGTCATGATGTCCGTCCTCTCGGGCGGATGCTGCTCCTCAACTGCTGTTATTGCAAGGAAATTTAGAGGACCGATACGCCTGCGCTTTTCATCCCATCAATGGCGGCGGCAAGCGATCCGTCAAAGTCGATCCCACGGCAGAGGTCGGTTCGAACGGTCACTTTGAACCCGAGGTTCGCCGCATCAACCGCCGAGTAGTTCACGCAGAAATCCGTCGCGAGGCCGACAAGGGTGACGTCGGTGATGCCGCGCGTTCGAAGGTAACCTTCAAGGCCCGTTGGGGTGGTATGATCATTCTCAAAGAACGCAGAGTAGCTGTCGATGGCGGGGTTCATGCCCTTGCGGATGATGAGGTCGGCATCGGTGCGGAGTGCTGCGTGGAAATCGGCGCCCGTGGTGCCTTGGATACAGTGATCGGGCCATAGGACCTGCGGGCCGTAGGGCATGTCGATCAGTTCGAGCGGGGATTTGCTCGCGTGCGACGAGGCAAAGGAGGAATGGCCCGCGGGGTGCCAGTCTTGGGTCAGCACAACAACCCCGAAGTCATCCATCAGCGCGTTGATCCCACTGACGATGTCGTTCCCACCCGCAACGGCGAGCGCACCACCGGGGCAGAAGTCGTTTTGAACATCGATTACGATCAGCGCGTGGGTTTTGGGGTGCATGGGACTCTCCGTTTTCGGCGTGGTGATACCCTAGCGGTTGCAGGACCACCGTCAATGCGCCTACCTCGTTTGGCCAGACTTGCCCGCACGCTGCGACAGGCGTATGGAAATCCCATGTATACTGTCTGCGCGCTCTATCATTTCACCCCGTTCCCCGACCCCGCTGCAATCCGTGGGCCGCTCCTTGAGCTGTGCCAACGCGAAGAGATCACAGGGTCGCTCCTCCTTGCGAAAGAGGGGATCAACGGCACCGTTGCTGGCTCTGAAGCTGCGATCAATACCATGCTGGCGCATATCCGTGCCCTGCCCGGCTGTGACGATCTGGTTTGGAAGAACTCGACCGCGAAGGATCAGCCCTTTGGCAAAATGAAGGTGCGCCTGAAGAAAGAGATCGTGACCATGGGCCAGCCGGACATCGATCCGCGTGCTGCCGTGGGCCACTACGTTGAGCCGAAAGATTGGAACGATCTGATCACCGCGCCCGACGTTGTGGTGATCGATACCCGCAACGACTACGAATATTCGATCGGCACCTTTGAGGGCGCGATTGATCCGCAGACCAAATCGTTCCGCGACTTCCCCCAGTGGTGGGAAGAGAACAAAGATCGGTTCCACAACAAACGGATCGCGATGTTCTGCACGGGCGGTATTCGCTGCGAGAAATCGACGAATTTCGTGAAACAACAAGGCATTGACGAAGTTTACCACCTCAAGGGCGGCATCCTGAAATACCTCGAAGAGGTGCCTCAGGAAGACAGCAAATGGCAGGGTGATTGCTATGTGTTCGACGGGCGTGTGTCGGTTGGGCATGGGTTGGTCGAGGGTCCGCATGAGCTCTGCCATGCGTGCCGTCGCCCTGTGATGCCAGAGGACAAATCGCGCCCAGAATGGGAAGACGGCGTGTCCTGCCACCAGTGCGTTAACGAGACCTCGGACGAGGATAAGGCACGGTTCCGTATGCGCCAGAAACAGATCGAGCTTGCCCGTGAACGAGGCGAGAAGCACTTGGGTCGTTAACCCGCACGAAGGCCCGTTTCGACCAACAGGCCAAGGCGTTTGGCCTCGTAATAGTAGCCGCGCGCATACCACATGATCGCTTCGTCCTCGTCTCCGCCAGAGACGAGCCATGCGCCGCGCAAGTAACGTCCCGCGTAATGCAGGTTAGTTTCTGCGTCCAAAAGACCGCTGTCAGGGCCTTCATACCCCATCGTGCGCGCCGTCTGCGGAAGGATCTGCATGAGGCCGTAATAGGGGCCATTGCGGGCACCCGCGCGGTAATCGCTTTCGCGCTGGATTACATGGTGGAGCAGCGTTCTAGGAATTTCGTGCCTATCCGCCCATTTGTTCACCAAGACCCGCATTTCAGGCGTCTCACCAGGGAAAAGCGGCGGGTTATAGCCGTGGTCGAAAGTGGTCAAATCCCCGCCTTTGCCGCAAGCAGCGAGCGCGGAGAGAGCAAAGAAAATGGCGTGGCGACGTGTGATCATGGCCTGTCTTAGCGTGGGGCGATACCGTCGGATAGTGGGTGCGAAAAGATCGGCGAACTTGCGCCAAGCGGTTTGCCCCTTTACCCCTTAATCATACGACAGCGGGAGGCACGAGATGCTGGGCTATCTAACACTGATTTTCAGTTGCCAATTGATCGGCGAAGTCATCGTGGGCACGCTCGCCCTACCCGTCCCCGGCCCCGTGGTCGGCATGGTTCTGCTGTTCATCTACTTGATAATACGTGGTTTTGTTCCGGATGATTTGGGCGAGGTCGCGGGCGGATTGCAGAAATACATGTCGCTGTTGTTCGTCCCTGCGGGCGCGGGCGTCATGATGCATTTCGGGCTGATCGGTGAGGCGGCGGTGCCCATCGCGGCGGCACTGGTCGTCAGCACGCTGGCCACAATTGCGGTGACGGCCCTCATCATGAGCCGCCTGATGAAGCGAGGCAACTGATGGAAAACCTGCGCGATACATGGGTTTATCTGAGCGCCTCGCCGCTGTTTCACCTGACGTTGACGCTGATCGCGTTTCAGGGGGCGTTTTGGCTGTTTGAAAAGGCGGGGCGGAACCCGATTTTGAATCCCGTTCTAATTTCGGTGATCGTGATCGTCGGGGTGCTGATTTCGACAGGGACAAGTTACCCGCAATACTTTGAAGGAGCGCAGTTCGTGCACTTCCTCCTTGGTCCTGCGACGGTATCACTGGCGGTTCCGCTCTATCGACAATTGGCAAAGGTCAGACAGTCGGCCTTGGCAATTGGCGTGAGCCTGCTCTGTGGGTCGTTAACCGCGATTTTCACCGCTGTGGGCATCGCATGGCTGCTCGGCGGAGGGCCAGATATCCTCGCCACCCTCGCGCCGAAATCGATCACGGCGCCCGTCGCGATGGCCGTCGCGGAAAAGATCGGCGGGCTGCCGTCGCTGACAGCGGTCGTCGTGATTATCACGGGCATTTTCGGCGCGATGTTCGGGACGTTCGTCTTGAATGCGGTCGGGGTCAAAGACTGGGCCGCGCGTGGATTCGCGATGGGCACGGCGAGCCATGGGATCGGGACGGCGCGGGCGCTTCAGGTCAACGAAGTTGCGGGGGCGTTCGCGGGATTAGCGATGGGCCTCAATGCGTTAGCGACCGCGATCTTGCTGCCTGTGCTCTGGGCAATCGTGTTCTGATCACACGTCGCCTTCGGTCCGAATGTAGATCGTTTCGCCGCAGTGTTTGCAATGAACGGCGTCCGCATCGTGGAGGATGAGGCCGCAGGTCTTGCATTCCTGACGGACCTTGGACGGGCGAAAGAGGACTTGGAGGAGGCGCAAGAAGAGCGTCACACCAAAGATCATGACGCCGACCGATAGCATGCGGCCCCACGGTCCTGTCAGGGTAATGTCGCCGAAGCCCGTCGTGGTCAGCGTCGTCACAGTGAAATAGAGCGCGTCGGCGTAGTTGCGGATCTCTGGGTTCACATTGACTTGAGTCGCGTAGATGAGGCCCGTCATTACAAAGAGAAACACGCCGAGGTTCAGGGAGGCGAGGACGATGTCTTCGTTCTTTCGGAAGAAGCTGAAGTCCTGACGAAGTCTGCTAAGTAATTGATATGTATGCAGTAAGCGGAGCGTACGAAGGATGCGGAGGAAGCCGACGCCTTCGCCTGTGATCGGCGCGAGGAAGGATAGTACCGCTGCAACATCAGCCCATGTCGCGAGGCGGAATGCCATGAGGCGTTTTTCTTTTTCGATCCAGAAACGGATGAAAAAGTCCGTCAGGATCAAAACGCCGAATACCGCATCGATGATTTCGATGGTGACGGTATGATCGTAGAATGACGTTCCAATCACAAAGAGGATTGTCGCGATGTCGAACACGAGGACGCCGTAGCGAAACCGATGTGCGGCGACGGTGTCGTCTTCGTAGAGGGAACGGATTTTTTCCATGTCGTCGGGCCGAAAGCAAAAGACCCGCCCAGTTGGGGCGGGTCAGATTGATTAGAAGTCGAGGTTTTCGACGCTCAGCGCGTTTTGCTGGATAAAGTCGCGCCGTGGTTCAACTTCATCGCCCATCAGCTTGCTAAAGATGTCGTCGGCCTCAACCAGATCGTCGATCTTAACCTGCAAGAAGGTGCGTGCATCTGGGTCCAGGGTGGTTTCCCAAAGCTGGTCAGGGTTCATCTCGCCCAGACCTTTATAGCGTTGAATCGAAAGACCTTTTTCGCCCTCTTCAAGGATCGCTTGCAGCAGGCCGAGCGGGCCGTAGATGACCTGAACGCGGTCTTTTCGGATCAGTTTCGCGGGTTCGTTGTAGACTTCTTGCAGCGCCTCGGTGAAGGAGCCCGTTTTGCGCGCCTCGCCAGAGCGGAGCATGCCGCCGTCGAGGGTGCGGACCTCTTCTACGCCGCGCAGAATACGGGCGAGACGGATGCCGTGATCCTGAGTGATACGGCCCGTCCAGCCACGTTCGTATTCGAGTGCGATGAGGTCCAGACGTTTCGCGACCTTGTCCGCGACGCCCTGAAGGTCAGCGTCCACAGCACCCGGAACAAAGGCACCAGCAACGGCCGCTTGTTCGAGGATGTGGCGCGGATAGTGCGTCGGGAAGGCGTCGATCACGCGTTTGAGGCTGCGTGCGTTTTCAACAACGCGGAGCAAGTCCTGACCCGCAAGTTCAGCGCCGTTCGACAAGCGAAGGATCGCACCGTCAACGCCCTGTTGGATGAGGTATTCATCCATCGCGGCCTGATCTTTGAGGTAAACCTCTGATTTACCGCGAGAAACCTTATAGAGCGGGGGCTGCGCGATGTAGAGGTGACCTGCTTCGATCAGTTGCGGCATCTGACGGAAGAAGAAGGTCAAGAGCAGCGTTCTAATGTGTGCGCCGTCCACGTCCGCGTCGGTCATGATGACGATCTTGTGGTAGCGGAGCTTGGACAGATTGAATTCGTCGCGACCGATGCCAGTGCCGAGCGCCATGACGAGGTTGCCGATTTCCTGCGACGACAGCATGCGGTCAAAACGAGCGCGTTCGACGTTCAGGATTTTACCTTTGAGCGGCAGAATAGCCTGCGTGCTACGGTCACGGCCTGTCTGCGCGGAGCCACCTGCGGAATCACCCTCGACGAGGAAGACTTCGGTCTTGGACGGGTCTTTTTCCGAACAATCCTTGAGCTTCCCAGCGAGGAAGTTGACGTCCATCGCGGTTTTGCGGCGGGTCAATTCGCGGGCCTTACGAGCTGCCTCACGGGCCAGAGCGGCCTCGATGATTTTGCCGACGATCTGTTTGGCTTCGTTGGGGTTTTCCTCGAACCATTCGGCCAGTTTTTCGCCAACGAGGTTCTCAACCGCAGGACGGACCTCGGACGAAACGAGTTTATCCTTGGTCTGTGACGAGAATTTCGGATCAGGCACTTTGACCGAGAGAACACAGGTCAGACCTTCGCGGGCGTCGTCGCCAGAGAAGGAAACCTTTTCCTTTTTCGCGATACCGCTTTCCTGCGCGTATTTGGTCAGGGTGCGGGTCAGCGCGGCGCGGAAACCGGCCAAGTGGGTGCCGCCATCGCGCTGCGGGATGTTGTTGGTAAAGGGCAGAACGTTTTCGTGGTAGCTGTCGTTCCACCACATCGCGACCTCGACGCCGATGCCATCGCGTTCGCCTGTCACAAAGATCGGCTCTGGGAACATCGGGTGTTTGGAGCGGTCGAGGTATTTAACGAACTCTTTCACGCCGCCATCGTAGAACAGCTCCGTCTTGATCGCTTCAGCGGGACGGTCGTCTTCGACGAGGATGCGGACGCCAGAGTTCAGGAAGGCCAGTTCGCGCAGACGCTTTTCCAGAACATCGTAGCTGTATTCGAGGTTCAAGAAGGTGCCGTCGGGCGCATTGGTGCGCGAGGACGCCATAAAGCGCACCTGCGTGCCCTTTTTGCCCGGAGTGTCGCCAACCACGCGTAGCGGTTCGACGGTCACGCCTTTTTCAAAGCGGACGTAGTGTTCTTTGTCGTTGCGCCAGATGCGCAGTTCGAGCCAGTCGGACAGCGCGTTCACAACGGAAATACCCACGCCGTGCAAACCGCCAGAGACCTTGTAGGAGTTCTGGTCGAACTTACCACCCGCGTGCAGCTGGGTCATGATAACCTCGGCTGCGGAGATGCCTTCTTCGGGGTGCATATCGACGGGAATACCGCGGCCGTTGTCGGTCACGGAAACAGAGCTATCCGCGTGGATTTTCACAGAAACATGGTCGGCGTGGCCAGCTAGTGCTTCGTCGATGCCGTTATCGACGGCCTCATAGATCATGTGGTGCAGGCCAGACCCGTCGTCGGTGTCGCCAATATACATCCCAGGGCGCTTGCGGACAGCGTCCAAGCCCTTGAGAACTTTAATAGAATCGGCGCCATACTCGGCTGGCTGCTGCTCTTGATCGGACATTCGGTGTTTTCCCGTTATTCAGTTGCCAAAATATAGAAAATTGGCGGGGGAATGTCACGCAATTCGCACCATATTTTGTGTTTATAAAAAGGGGATAACGACCCCGACAGCTACCAGTAGCCACCCTGCCGTCAGGTTCATCCGCTTGAGCGCGCGTGGTGAGGTCAGAAGCGCCCGCACCTTACCGATAAATGCGCCCATGATAAGGTTGCCGATCAGCGGCACGATGGCCGAGAGCGCACCTATGGCGACGATGTCTGCGACGGTGAGTTGGGACAGGTCAAAGAAGCCCGGCAGCATACCCATGTAGAACAAAATCGCCTTGGGGTTTCCGATGATCACGGCGAGGCCCGCGACAAAGCCTGCGATGACGCCCGGACGGGTTAGGCGGCTGTCAGAGGCGATGGTTTTGTCGGCGTTACGGATGACCATGTAACCCATGAACAGGAACGTAAGTGAGGCCACATAGCGCATCAGGTCCAAGAAGCCCGCGTATTGGCTTACGATCCACGACACGCCGAGGATGGCGAGGACGGACCACATGACATCGCCGACCACCACGCCAAGGGCGAGTGGCCATGCAGCGCGGAATCCGCCCGACATAGCACGCGCCATCAGCGCAACCCAGACAGGACCAGGGGTCATGAACAGAATGAACAGAGCGCCTGCGTAAAGCGCAAGCTGTTGAATCGTCAGGGTCATTCGGACCTCGGTAAAGTTAAGCTGCCGTCGTCGGAGAGCGGCCAAAATGGATTGTGAGCGAGTTCCCAAACGTGACCGTCGAGGTCGGCGTAGTAGCCAGAGTATCCACCCCAGAACACTTTCTCGGGCCGTTTCAGGCAGGTCGCGCCAGCGGACAAGGCGAGGTCAAAGGCAGCGTCGACGTCTTCGACGGTGTTGAAATTCTGCGCCAAGGTGACTGCACCCGTCCCGAGCTGCGCGTCTGGGCGACCTTGGTCTTTCGCCAGTTCGTCGAGCGGGAACAGGCCTAAGAGTTGCCCATGGAGTTGGTAGAACGTCACTCCAGGTTGCTCTTCGGCGGGTGACCAGCCGAGGGCCGCGTAGAAGGCCTTGGATTGTTCGAGGTCTGCCACGCCGAGGGTGATCAAGGTGACGCGCTGAGGGGTCATGGCAAATCCTTTTGGGTGGTAATGGACGTGCCATTATCTTCTGTGATTTCAATATATTGCGCACGTGACTGCAGTTCTTCGAACAGTTCTGGACCCGTGCCAGTCATGAACGCCTGTGCCCCCAGCGCGCATATTTCATCATAGAGCGCGGCGCGGCGGCCCGCGTCAAGGTGGGCTGCAACTTCGTCCAGCAAAAGGATCGGCGGGGCGCCGAAATCACGGGCCAAGGCGCGACCATTGGCGAGGATCAGCGAGATCAGAAGCGCCTTTTGTTCACCCGTCGAGCAATCAGAGGCGGGAACGCCTTTGGCGCGGAATGTGGCGTCTAGATCACTGCGGTGCGGGCCGATCAGGGTGCGGCCAGCGGACATATCGCGCTGACGGTTGGCTGCGAATTGGTCGCGCAGAGCGGTTTCGTCCTCGGCCAAGTCCTCAGCGTGGGTCAGCGCCAAATCCGCGATGGGAAAGGCGGTTTCGGCGGCGTCTTGGGCATCCTGAAGCTCTGCTATGGCGCGGTTGCGATTGGCGGTGATCGCAATGCCAGCCTGCGCCATCTGCGTCTCTAGAGCGGCATACCAATGGGCGTCGCGCACCATGTCTTTGAGTAGGCGATTGCGTTCGCGCATGGCTTTTTCATAGGTCAGAACGGCCTCGGCATGAGAGGGTTCAAAGCTCATCGTCATGCGATCAAGGAAGCGACGGCGCCCGTCTGCCCCCTCGATCCAAAGGCGATCCATAGACGGCACGAGCCAGAGGACGCGGGCAATGCGGCCCAGTGCGACTTGCGGCGCGGCTTTACCATCAATGCGAAGCTGGCGGCCTTTGTCGGGCTCCATCCACGTCTCGACCTCGTGAAACTGATGGAGAGACGTAATTTCCGCGCTGATTTTCCAGCCGAGCGCCTCTTGCTTGCGGATCATATCCTCGGCTGCGGCGCGACGAAGGCCACGACCGGGGGAGAGGAGCGAGACGGCCTCTAGAATGTTGGTCTTGCCCGCGCCATTCGGCCCATAGATCGCAACGGGGCGGCCATCAAATTCGGCCACGGCGCGCTTGTGCGACCGAAAGTGCGAAAGCTTGAGCACATCAACAGAAAGGCCGCTCATGCGCGGCCCTCCCTCATTCCAGTCTGTCGGTGGCTGCTGACCAAGGTCAGACGCGCATCGGCATGACGACGTAGACGGCTGAGGTGTCGTTACCTTCGCGCATCAGGGTCGGGTCGCCAGACGAGTTGAACAAGAATACTGCGTTTTCGCGGTCCACTTGGGATGCGATTTCAAGCAAGTATTTGGCGTTAAAGCCGATTTCCAGACGTTCGTCGTCATAGGCAACAGCCAGTTCTTCGGTCGCGGCACCGCTGTCAGGGGCGTTGACGGAGAGAACCAGACGGTCCTCGTCGAGCGACAATTTGACGGCGCGGGAGCGTTCGGACGACACGGTCGCTACACGGTCCACGGCCTTTGCGAAATCGCTCGCGTCGACTTCGAGCCTACGGGTGTTCCCCTGCGGGATCACGCGGGTGTAGTCGGGGAAGGTGCCGTCGATGACCTTGGAGGTCAGGGTGATGTTCGGTGTCGCAAAGCGGACTTTGGTTTCCGAAACCGATACGGCGATTCGCATATCATCGTCGTCGAGCAGTTTACGAAGTTCGCCAACGGTTTTGCGCGGAACGATCACGCCCGGCATGTCGCTTGCGCCATCAGGCAGAGCAGCGTCGATGCGGGCCAGACGGTGGCCGTCGGTCGCAACGCAGCGCAGCGCGGGGCCGTCTTCGCCCGTGGCGACGTGCATGTAGACGCCGTTCAGGTAGTAACGGGTTTCTTCCGTCGAGATCGCGAATTTCGATTTATCGAACAGGCGGCGCAGAACTGGTGCAGGAGCAGCAAAGTTCGTCGCGTAGTCGGACGACGCCATCACGGGGAAATCTTCTTTGGGAAGGGTCGCGAGGCTAAAGTTCGAACGGCCTGCTTCGATGGTCAGGCGGCCTTTGACGCCGTCTTCGGTCAGGGTGACCAGCGCGCCATCGGGCAGTTTGCGAACGATTTCGTTCAAGGTAACGGCGGCGACCGTGGTGGCGCCAGCGCGTTCGACCATTGCGGATGCTTTATCAACGACTTCGATGTCGAGGTCGGTGGCGCGGAACTGAACGCTATCGCCTTCGGCTTCGATCAAGACGTTGGCCAGAATTGGAATAGTGTTCCGGCGTTCCACAACCGATTGGGCTTGTGCGACTGCCTTGAGCAAAACCGCGCGTTCGATACTGAATTTCATGTCCCTCGCTCCGCTTCTCGGACCTGACAAGGCCGGGAGGTGAAAACTATACGTTTCCCCTCTCGGCTCAAGCTCTTTTTGTCACTGTTTAATACTGCGCGTGCAGCGTCAAGACGCGAGCGTGCGGCGAAGCAGTTCCAATTCGTCGGAAAGTTGCGAATCTGCCGCGGAAAGTTCGTCGATGCGGCGCACACCGTGCATCACGGTCGTATGGTCGCGGCCACCGAATTTCCGACCGATTTCCGGCAAGGAACGGTTGGTCAGCTGTTTCGCCAGCCACATCGCAACCTGACGCGGACGAGCATAGGCGCGCAGACGTTTCGGGCCGATGAGGTCGGACAGGCGGATGTTAAAGTGCTCTGCGACCTTGCGCTGAATTTCGTCGATAGTAACGCGACGCTCGGACGATTTCAGAAGGTCGGCAAGGCAGTCTTGCGTCATCTCGAGGGTGATCGGCTTACCGACCAGCGATGCCATCGCAAAGAGACGGTTCAGTGCACCTTCGAGAACGCGGACGTTCGTTGTGATCTTGTGCGCAAGGAATTCCAGCACGCCGTTGTCGATCTGAAGACCCGGGAATTGCTCTGCATAGAGTTCCGCTTTGGTCTGGAGAATGCCGACGCGGAGTTCGTAATCGGTCGGGTGCAGGTCCACGACGAGACCACACTGGAGACGCGATTTGATGCGGTCCTCAAGGTCTTTGATTTCACCCGGCGCACGGTCAGCCGAAATGATGATCTGTTTGCGGGATTCAACGAGCGCGTTGAAGGTGTGGAAGAACTCTTCTTGGGTCGAGTCTTTGCCAGCGATGAACTGAACGTCGTCGACCATCAGGACGTCGACCGAACGGAACATCTGTTTGAAGTCGATCATCTTGCGATCTTTGAGCGCGGAGATGAAGCGATACATGAATTGCTCAGCCGAGAGATACACCACGTTCTTTTCGGGCGAACGGCGGCGGATTTCATGGGCAACGGCGTGCATCAGGTGGGTTTTACCCAGACCAACGCCGCCATAGAGGAACAGCGGGTTAAAGGTGACGGGGCCACCTTCGGCAACGCGACGGGCCGCAGCATGAGCGAGCTCGTTCGGTTTTCCGACGACGAAATTTTCGAATGTGTAACGCGGGTCCAGCGTTGCATCGGGAATCGAGGGATCGATGCTCGCAGGGGACTGACGCACAGGCGTAGCAGCAACAGGCGCGGGACGGGCGCTGTTGGCGGCAGGGCGGACATCAAACGCGAGGCGTTCGACTTGGGCACCATTGCGGTTCAAATGATAGATAATCTGGTCCGCATAGTTTTGCGTGACGTAGTTACCAAAGAACGAGGTCGGCGCTGTAAATTGAGCCACGCCTTCGTTCACACTTACTAGTTCAAGCGGCTCGATCCAGTTCGCAAAATTTCCAGTCCCCACACTGTTTTTTAGCGTTTCGCGAATCGTGCCCCACATAGTCGTCGTCATATCCCAATGCCTGTCCCAAACGTTTCTTGCGATAGGTTTCCCCCGACACATCAACTCCACAAAAGACAAAGCACCATCGTTTGCCCGATCCCAAATTCGGACAGCCAAGGTCACCTGCATCTCTGGTTTGGATCCGTTTTACCGCCTGTCGGACGGCACATAACGAGCCCAATATGGGGTGTGCGTTCGTCACCCTGCCAGAGTGAAAAACGTCAGAACATTATGGCCGTACTAAATGGTACTGGCCAGGTGAGCGCAAAAATCAGATGTCATCCAGAGCAGATCCGGATGCTACAATGACCTCACTTTCACCATGCTCCCCCAGGAACGATGTGAATCGCTAAGTGACACTAGCAACCTCACTCGGACCGCTTCAACACAACAACGATCTTGACTCGGACTTTGGCCAAAAAGAATCTGTTCGTTTTTTGAAAGCGCTTATAAAATTGGGGTTCGGTGGTAAGTGGGCAACAAAAAACGCGCCCCGAGAGGCGCGTTCATTTTTCGTTTTTCTACCCTAAAGGATGGAATCAGGCGATCGCTTTAACACGCGATGCAAGGCGCGACATTTTGCGCGATGCGGTGTTCTTGTGGAAGATGCCTTTGGTGACGCCACGCATCAGTTCCGGCTGAGCAGCTTTCAGAGCTGCAGCAGCTGCGTCTTTGTCGCCCGAAGCGATTGCTTCTTCGACTTTACGCAGGAAGGTGCGGATGCGCGAACGGCGCATTTTGTTGATGTCAGCGCGAACAACGTTCTGACGGGCGCGTTTTTTGGACTGCGGCGTGTTTGCCATGTGCGGTTCCCCTCTCTCGGGCTAATTTGAATATCGTTAATGCAACGGAGCCCGACCGGGTTTCTGAACCGGCTGATTCTGGCCAGAGCGGGCCTCACACGCATGTATCGGGCGGCGTTTAAGGCCCGCCGCCCAAAAAGGCAAGTGTTTTAGCGGTCGCGGAACTGCGGTTCACGCTTTTCGAGAAAGGCAGCCATGCCTTCTTTTTGATCTTCGGTTGCAAAGAGCGAGTAGAACACCGCGCGTTCGTAAGCGACGCCCTCGGAGAGCGAGGTTTCGAACGCCTTGTTCACGCAATCCTTCGCAGCAGCGGCAGCGATCAGTGATTTCTCTGCGATCTTACCAGCGGCGGCCAGTGCTTCTTCTTTCAGCTTTTTCGCAGGAACGACGCGGGACACGAGGCCCGAACGCTCTGCTTCTTCGGCATCCATGAAACGGCCCGTCAGGTGCATATCCATTGATTTGGATTTGCCAACGTAGCGCGACAGGCGCTGCGTGCCGCCGATCCCAGCGATCACACCGAGGTTGATCTCGGGCTGGCCGAATTTGGCGTTGTCGCCTGCGATGATGAAATCGCACATCATTGCGAGTTCGCAGCCACCGCCCAGCGCGTAGCCAGCAACGGCTGCGATGATCGGTTTCTTTGTGTTGTTGAAACGGTCGCTTTCGGTCGCAAAGAATTTAGCGCTGACCATATCAACGAAGGATTTTTCCGACATTTCGGAGATGTCAGCACCAGCGGCAAATGCCTTTTCTGAACCAGTGATGACGATGCAGCGCACCTTCTCGTTTTCATCAGCGGCTTCGAGTGCATCGCACAGTTCGCCGAGAAGTTTCGAGTTCAGCGCATTGAGAGCCTCGGGACGGTTCAGGGTTATCAGTGCGACGTATCCCTGAACGTCGACGATGATGGTCTCATAAGCCATGTGCAGCCTCTGTTATCATTTTCACAGGACCAACTGCTTAACAAAGCTGTGACACCGATCAAGCTATCTTTGGCATTGCGGACAATAGAAAGTTGAGCGTCCCGACAGTACGAATCGATGAATGACGTTAGGGCATCCCTCTGTTTTGCAAGGGTTTCCTTCCTGATCGTAGACGCGGAACGTATGCTGAAAATATCCTAGCTCTCCATCGGCTTGACGGTGGTCTTTGAGCGAAGAACCGCCTGCTTCAATCGCCTCAGAGAGGACTTCGCGGATGATCGGGACAAGCGATGCGATACGAGCGGCAGAAATTTGGCCTGCTTTGCGCTTTGGGTTGATGCCTGCGCGATAAAGAACCTCGCAAACGTAGATATTCCCTAATCCAGCAACGATTCCTTGATCGAGGAGGGTCGTTTTGATGGGCGAAGTCTTTCCCCTGAGTCGCTCGGTCAGGTAGTGTTCGTTGAAACTGTTGGAAAACGGCTCTGGCCCGATGTCCCGTAACAGCCAGTGGTCATCGGCCTTAGCCGTCTCCATAAGGTCCATCGCGCCGAACCGACGAGCATCGTTAAAGGTCACGCGCGCACCGTTCGCCATGTCAAACACAACGTGATCATGTTTCGCAGGCACGGGGTGCGGGTGGTGGAATTCGCCGATGGTGACGCCAGAGACAGTCATACGCCCCGACATCCCGAGGTGAATCAGCAGCGTTTCCCCACTATCAAGGTCCGCGAGGATGTATTTGGACCGCCTGCGCAGGGCATTGATCCGCTTGCCTGTCAGACGATCCGCCATATTTTCGGGGAACGGCCAACGCAGGTCGGGACGGTTGACCGAGGCTTTCGCGATGATTTCGCCTTCCATCGCGGGTTGCAGGCCGCGGCGGACTGTCTCTACCTCTGGCAATTCGGGCATGGCGTGCTTCCTATCTGCGGGGGTCCAGTGTATGCCCCAATTGGCCCCTAAAGATGTGACGCAAGCACGAGGACGGCAAGTGCCATGACCGAGACACCAGAAAACACCACCCACTTTGGTTTCGAAACCGTGCGGGAAGACGAAAAAGCAGGCCGCGTGCAGGGCGTGTTTACTTCGGTCGCGTCGAAATATGACATTATGAATGACGTGATGAGCGTCGGCATCCACCGTGTTTGGAAAGACGCGATGATGGATTGGCTGGCCCCGCGTCCGGGACAAAAGCTGTTGGACGTTGCAGGCGGCACCGGTGACATTTCGTTCCGTTTCCTGAAACGCGCAGGCAGCGGACATTCGACGGTGCTCGACCTCACGGAATCGATGCTGGTGGCTGGGCGTCAGCGGGCCGAGGCGGACGATATGGCCGATAGCCTCGATTGGGTTGTGGGCGACGCGATGAAGTTGCCGTTCCCCGACAATACGTTCGACGTTTACACGATCAGCTTTGGCATCCGTAACGTGACCCGCCCCCAAGAGGCTCTCAATGAGGCTTACCGCGTTCTGCGCCCAGGTGGTCGCCTGATGGTGCTGGAGTTCAGCCAGCTGCCGAACCCGATGATGCAAAAGGCCTACGACCTCTATTCGTTCAACGTTATTCCGCGGATGGGCCAACTGATCGCGAATGATCGGGACAGCTACCAATACCTCGTCGAATCGATCCGCAAGTTCCCAGATCAAGACACGTTCCTGTCGATGGTGAAAAAGGCAGGGTTTGAGAACGCGAAGTATCGCAACTTGTCGCTGGGCATCGCGGCGCTGCATTCGGGGTGGAAAATCTGATGCGCGGTCCTCACAACATTTGGCGGCTTGTCCGCACGGGTGCCACGCTGGAACGCGCGGGCGCTATGAATGTCGTTCTAGACGCGTTTGAGGCTGGGCCGTTGCTGCGGTTCACGGCGCGGACGCTGGCGTTGCCGTTTCGCTGGCTGGGCTACCGTGGCGATGCATCTCTGCCGCCGACCACGCGGGCGCTGACGGCGCTGGGGCCTGCTTATATCAAATTCGGTCAGATCCTTTCGACGCGTCCTGATGTGGTGGGCGACGACCTCGCACGGGAACTACGCGTGTTGCAGGACCAGTTGCCCGCGTTTTCGGTCGATATCGCGAAACGCGAGGTCGAGCACGAGCTGGGCATTTCTGTCGATGAAGTATTCGCCAGCTTTTCCGAACCCGTTGCCGCAGCATCGCTCGCGCAGGTTCACAAGGCCGTACTCCGGTCGACAGGTGAAGAAGTCGCCGTAAAGGTTCTGCGGCCTGGCGTGGAAAAGGCGTTTCGCAAGGATATCGACGCCTTCTACTTTGCCGCCAATATGATCGAGTTTCTGTCGCGCAAATCCCGCCGATTGCGCCCGATTGAGGTGATCGAACATTTCGACGGTGTTGTGCGTGGCGAGTTGGACCTCAGGCTAGAGAGCGCGTCAGCTTCTGAATTTGCGGCGAACACCGAAGCCGACGAGGGCTTTACCGTTCCGCGCGTGAATTGGCAGTTGTCGGCGCGGCGTGTGATGACGCTTCAATGGGCTGAGGGCACCAATATGGGTGACAACGCGGCGCTGGATGCTGCGGGTCACGACCGCAATGCGCTAGCGACCCGCGTGCTGCAAATTTTCCTAAGCCAAGCGCTGCGCGATGGTTTGTTCCACGGCGATATGCATCAGGGCAACCTCAAGGTCGCGGCGAACGGCGACATCATAGCTTATGACTTTGGGATCATGGGCAGCATTGATGAATATACACGTCGTGTATACGCAGAAATCCTCTACGGGTTCATCAAACGCGACTATAAACGCGTGGCCGAAGTGCACTTTGAAGCAGGATATGTCCCTGCAAATCAAGATGTTGATGAATTCGCGCGTGCGCTGCGTGCCGTTGGTGAGCCGATCTTTGGCATGGATGCGAGCCGCATTTCGATGGCGCGCCTGCTGTCTTACCTTTTTGAAGTGACGGAACGGTTTGGCATGCAAACCCGTACCGAACTGATCCTTCTGCAGCGCACGATGGTCGTTGTCGAAGGCGTTGCGCGGTCGCTCAATCCGAACGTCGATATCTGGGCCGATGCCCGCCCCGTCGTTGAGTCCTACATCAAGAACGCGATCGGACCCAAGGCGGTCATGCGTGATCTGATTCGGACGGCGCGGGTTCTGTCCCGCTTTGGTCCGCGCCTTCCTGAAATGGCCGAGGCCGCGCTGGTGCGGCAGGGTAAGAACTTTGGCGAAGAGGAAGAAGTGCGCAGCACCTCTGCCCTCTGGGCAATTGCGGGCGCGGCGGTTGTTGGGGCGGCTTGGGTCGCGACGCTGTTTATCTAGCACGCAGGGCGGTGACGGTTTCGACCGGCACCTCCGCCCCGTTTTCGAGGACGAGAACGGTCGCACCAGATTCGGTGCGGACTTCTGCCACGGTGCCGTAAACGCTCGCCTGTGTGGTCGCGATGAGGGTGTCCGATTGATAGCTCTCAACATAGAAACCGTAGTCGCCAGAGGTCATCGGCGACCCGTAGTCATCAACCCCCGCCCACGTCACGGTGCCCGAGGTCGGATCAATGGCGATGCGTTGCACTTCGGCCCCGTAACTGTTCACCACGACCAAATCGGCAGAGTCCGCGTCAGCGTCGACCGATGTCGCGACCGAAATGGGCGTTCCGTCGAAGCGTGCGGTGGACGGCGCCCTGACGTCTTGACCGATCCACGCGCCCATGTCGGACATCGCGGAGGATGACATAACGGCCATCAACTGCGCCAAGAGGTCATTGGTTTTGACCTGCTGTTCGACTGACGAAAAGGTCGCCAATTGCACGGCATAGTCCGAGGGATCGGTTGGGTTTAGCGGGTCCTGATTCTGCATCTGGACTGTCAGCATGTTCAAGAACGTCTCAAAGTCCGAGCTGATCGCCGATGACGAGGTGGGTGCCGTCGTGGTTGTCGTTGATGTCGTTGCGGTCACATCCATTTTATCATCCTTTTCAGAGCCTTATGTCGACGCCTGTCGATATGATTTGCTGCGTGGGGGTTGGGTCGTCGGGAGGGACTTCGACGAGGATTTGCGTCGGTTTAGGGGTCTCTTTGGGTGAGTTTCGTCCACCGTCATCCGCGAACCCCAGATCGACGGATTGGAAGCCAAGCGACCGAAACTCCTGCTGAAGCAAGTCCAAATGCCGCCGCATGAGGTCAGAGGTTTCAGGTCGTTCCGCAGCAACCACAATCTGCACGGTTTGATCCGTCACGGTCATGTGCAGCCGCACGCGGCCTAGTTCTTCGGGGTTTAAAGCAATTTCGGTGGTGCCGCTGTCATCGTTGGCGACCGAAACCAGAATCTGTTCGGCGATGTGCCGAACGATTTGCGCAGGGACGAGGATCGGTTTTGGTGCCGCAATCGGAATGGGAGCAATCGGATGATATGGCAGCGTAAATGTGGGCGTCTCGGCGATAGGGGGAGGAGCTGAGGGGACGGAAGAGCGTTGCTCTATACCTTCTTTGATTTTTGGTTCAGGTGCTTCCAAAGAAACGAGTTGCACCGCCTCCGCCCGTGTTGGAGGGGATGTCGGGGCCTGCACATCGGGGCTGTCAGGTGCGCGTTCCACTTCGGCCACAGGCGCAGTCGGTTGCTTCGGTTCGAGCGTAAAGTCACGCTCCGCCTCATCCGCTGGCACCATCGGCTGTTCTGGCTGGGGCACAAAGACCCGAGCCACAACGGAGACCGTAGTGAACTCCCACTCAGGGGCGATCACTTCGGTGCCGACCTCCAACTCAGGCTCGTCTGTCTCAACCTCAGTGATCTCCTGCAATACCCTCGCGAAATCGGGCAGCTCTTGCGGCATTGCCTCTGCAGATTCGACGGGAATCTGGGGCAAAATCGGCAGAGCGCAGATGAGATCGGGTTGAAGCATCATGGGTCGGGTTTAGCGCCCGATGCTTACCGAATCTTTACCGCCATCGATTTATTTCATCCCCGATACCCACGGATCGGAGGTGCCGATGATCCCCCTTTTGACCGAACAGCCCAGCGCAGTCAGTTCGACTTCGCAATTGCGAACGGTCGCCAACGAAATGGAAACCGCGTTTTTGGCAGAAATGCTGAAATATTCGGGACTTGGCGACACGTCGGGCGCCTTTGGCGCAGGCGCTGGCGGCGAACATTTCGCGTCATTTCTGCGCGAAGAACAGGCCCGCATTATGGTCGAAGGCGGCGGAATCGGCCTCTCGGAATCGATCTTTCGCGCCCTTTCGGAGAGAGCTCATGACTGACCAGACACAACACGCTTTGGACCTTCTGGATCAGGCGCGACAGGCCACCTTATGTGGGGATTATCGCGCTTTGGATCAACTGTCGGCGCCCTTGAAGGCGATCACCGAAAAGGCCAGCACTGATGCCAGTTTCGCGGCGGCAATTCGACCCGCGGCAGAGCGGAATGCACGTCTGTTGCAGATGGCGCTGAACGGGATTGAGAACGTGCGCAAACGGCTCGTTGATCAGAAACAGCAGATGGCGAACTTCGGGACTTATGACGCGGCTGGGCACCATGCCGTTCATGTGATGCGGCCCGAAGCCCTGCAACAAAAGATCTAATTTGAACGATTTTTGAGGCGGCTATTAGGACTTCGTTAGCCGACTCTGCCCAAGGTGGCCTCACATCCGAAATGGATTGTCGGGCCTGACCTGACCCCCGTCAGAACGACGATTTCTCCGGCCGAAATGGCCATTGAACTCACGGCGCAAAAGCGCCCCTCCATGAAAAGGACTCGCACTCATGTCGAGCATTCTGACGAACAACGGCGCAATGGTTGCGCTGAACACTTTGAAATCGATCAATAGCAACCTGTCCAAGGTTCAGGACACCATTTCCACGGGTAAAGAGGTCAATTCGGCCAAGGACAACGCCACGGTCTGGATCACTTTGGCGTTCGACGAATAGGCACGCTGGGTTTGGATCAGTTCGGTCAATTCACCCGCCACATCGGTCGAGGATTCCTCGCGTGCATAGGCCACGATGTCACCCGTCGGACCATCACCTGCGTCCCAAAGGAAGAATGATCCGCTGTCGGGGGTGGGTCGGTAGCTTTGATAATCGAGGGATTCGAGGCCGTTGATATTGGACACATCAACGAGCGGTATTTGGTAAATCACCCGCGTGATTCCGATGTCAAAGGCGGCCGAGACAAAGCCGTTCGCATCGACTTCGATGGAGGTCATATTGCCGACGGGGGTTCCATTTTTCGACACTGATACAGGCTGAAACGCGTCAGAAAGTTGGGTCAAGCCACCAGAGGTGCCCAGAATACCAAGGTTTAGATCCATTGGCCCGCCGTTCACGTTCAGGCTGATGTAACCATCGGTCCCATCGTAAGCGCCACCCGTAACGGGCGTGACCGATTTCAACGTTCCGCCCGCGCCGCGCGTGTCGTCGAAGGTCAGGTTATATTCACCGACAATCGCATTGGCAGAGGCGCTGTCGCGCACGACCATTGTCCATGAATTGGACGAGCCGCTCGCAGGTACAATCGGCACGAATTCAATGGTTAAGCTCTCTGATTTACCAAGGTTGTCGAAGTATTCGACCGATAGTTCTTCGGTCTCCCCGACGGCGGAGGAGTCGGTTGAAGTCGCGGGCAGGTTCACCGCAAGATCGACATAGGTCGTCGCCTCTCCCGCGAATTGGTTCGTGTTGATTTTGACAGGTTCCAACCCATCCGCTGTGTCGCGCGGATAGGTCGGAATGGTGCCATCGGTATTTGCCGGCCAGCCCATGAGGATAAGCCCGCTGGACGTTGTGAGATACCCCCGATCATCGGTGCTAAACGACCCTGTCGTGGTCAGCATCATCGGGTGATCACCGTTATCGACGTTCACCGAGGCTTCGGTCGTGACGGGCAACATGCCGCGCCCACGAACGGCCAAGTCAGTCGCACTCGACGTAGAAACAAGTGCGCCACGCTGGTCGATCAAACGCGTGTTCGTCGTGCGCACACCACCAGCGGAATAGGTGCCAGTGCCCGTTTCAATCACCATGGAATGAAAGTCGGTCACGGCGCGTTTGTAGCCATAAGTCGAAGAGTTCGCGATGTTATCAGAGATCGCAGCCAGACGGGTCGCGTTCGCGGCCAAACCAGCAACGGAAGCATTAAGCGAAGATGAAATCGTCATACGGAGCCTTTCTGCATCGGGGACGATGATTTCAGGCAGAATATCCGCCACCTCTTAACAGTCGCCTAACGCAGCGGACCGCGGAGTAAGATGACCTCGAGCCGATTGTTCCGCAGGGCTGTCGGTATCGGGTCCGCAGGTTCGCGATCCGCATGACCCGTCACACGGCGGAGCCGTTCTGGCGGCAAACCTGCCCCTTCGAGTAGGGTTCGGAATATGGCGGCATGATCCGTGGACAACTGCCACACGGGATTGTCTGCGATGACCAGCGGACGCGCCGCGACATGCCCTTCGATTGCAATGCCGTTGGTCACCATCGTTGCTACACGGGCGATAACCCTTGCGAGGTCTTGCGTTGTCTGGGACGGGTTCACACCATCGAACAATGGCGCGTCAGGGACATCGAAGAGTTCGATAACTAGGCCCTCGTCGGTGATGCGGGTCACGACATGGCGCATCATGCGGTCAGATAGCAGAACCTCACCGCCTTGACCGATCAGGATGGATTCGAGTTCCTCTAGCGCAGCCACATCGGGTGGAACGGCGCCACCATCCCCGCCTATATCAGGCGTGCCACCGTCACCAGATTTGATAAACGTATCGCTTGTCGCGATGTCTACGCCGCCAAACATACCCTCGCCGCTTGCAGACACCTGACTGAGCGGGATCGAGGGTGCGAAGTAATCCGCGAGTCCCGTGCGTTGCTGTTCTGACGTGGAGTTCAGAAGCCACATCAGCATAAAGAACGCCATCATCGCGGTCACAAAATCTGCGTAGGCAACCTTCCAAGCGCCGCCGTGATGACCGTCACCGACCACGACCTTTTTGCGCTTGATGATCACCGGCGCGTTCGATTGAACTGCCATCTCATCCACCTTTATTCACCCGCAATCAGGGCTAAGGGGAGAGGTTTAACAGGTCGTAAATTCAGGACCGGCGACGGTAGAGTTCATCAGGGCCTGCGAATTCGATCAGATCGTAGCCATTCGCACGCATGATATCGGCGATCTCGGTGGTCTTGGAATTGTTCTCAATCGACCAAAACGCGACCCGATGCTGATCAAAGGGAAACGCCTTTAAAACAGCGACTTCGCCGCCCTCAATGTCCAACGAAATGAAGTCGGGATGAGGGATGCCGCTCTCGGTCAAAATGCGGGACAGGGTGCGCGTCTCGACGGTGACCAATTCTTCGGCGTGACGGGGGTCATCGCGGACAGTTTGAAGCAAATCTTCATCATATAAATCGGCAAGCCCGCTCATCTGCGTGAAGCCGCGGGTCACCGCGATAAACGATGCGGTGCCGTCCGTGGGGGCGACGGCCACTTCGACGCAGGGACATTTCCGTGCAATCCGCGCCTTTGCGATCTGGGACGCAACGGGTTCGACCAGAACCCCTGTCCACCCGCGGATTTGCTCAAAGAACAGAGAATTCGACCCTGTTACGCCGTCATAGCCGCCCACATCGACGAAAGTTCCGCCCGTTTTATGGTCCAGCAAACGGTCAATGACCCAGTCCTGACCCGCTTGCGACATGTAGTGATATGTCGGATCAGAGGCGCGGCGCAGTTGATGCAATTCCCGTAAAATCGCACCCCGTTTGCGGGTCTTTTCGGCGACCAATAGACCGTTCAACTCGGCCTGCAATTGGGCGATTTCGGTTTTTACAGCGCGTAGGCGGCTATCAATCGTCATTATGGCACCTCGAAATAGGATTTTTCCTCAACGATGGCCGAGCCGAGCAGTAGGTTGATCTGTTTCTTAACCGCCGCCCGACGGTCATTGGTTTGATACACGGCACGCGCAAGTCGGATGAACTCTGCGCCGAAATCCTGACGAGATTCACATTCGCGGATGTCATCTTCGATAACCCAAAGGCTCGCGTTAATCTGGTAAAGTGTTTCCCACAAAAGGCCCAATTTCTTGGACTCGGGCAGAGCCTGATCAGCGATGTCTTGCAGAACTTTGCGCTCATGGGCGACGTTCGAAAGCTTAGCCGCATCCAAGATACGTTCGGATTTCAGGCGGAGAATGGTCAGTTTGTCGATCAATTCACCCGGCGCAGTCGGAACCAAAATATCATCCATGTGCTGCTACCTTCCGTTCCAATTCGACCCTAACGCGGCCCATAACTTCATCCCATTTCAGCGCCTCTTGTTGTCTGAACAACCGCATCGTCGGATACCAAGGCGTGGTGTCCCCGCTGTGCCGATAGACCCAAAACGCATCGGAATGCAGTACCACCCACGTCGGCAAACCCAGCGATCCCGCGATATGCGCGGTGGCCGTGTCTGACGAAATGATCAGGTCCATTTCTTCCATCGTTGCTGCGCAATCGGCAAAGTCCCTGTCCGATGACGCCGCATCCACGATCAAACCCGCGCTTCCGTCAGCGTAAAAGGCATCGACCATCGGGCCCTTGTAGAGTGAAAATAACTGTACAGATTTTACATCCGCTAGGGGTAGGAAGTCAGTGTGACTAAATGACCGAAACGCGTTGGCCTTATAGGTGACGGAGCCCGTCCAGACGACGCCGACCTTGAATTTATCGCGATATGGTGCGGTGATGGCACGGGCGCGAATACGGGAATCTTCGGGGATCGAAAGCTGGGTCGGGTGGCGCAGATCGGCATCCGTTTTCAACGCGATACCACCCAAGTCCATCATATTGATCCAGTAGTCGGCTTCGGACTTTGCGTTGATCGAACTGACGACACGATCCGCACCCGAAAGGCCTTGGAAAAGACGGAACAGCGGTTTTTCAGCCAAAACAGTGACTGTTTTCGCACCCAGACGTTTCAGATCAGGCAGGTGACGCGCCATCAAAACGCAGTCGCCAAACCCTTGCTCCGGCAAGACAAGGATCGTTTTGCCGTCCAGCGGTTCGCCATTCCATTCGGGAAACGACAAGTCACGCTTTGTGAGCTCGCCCAAGCCCCAACGCGCCTTGTAGAGATCGAAGGCCTTTTCATAGTCGCCCAGCGCAAGTGCTGACATAGCCGCTTGAAGTGACATGTCGTGATAGTCGGGAAACTGAGGGATCAGCGGAGAGAGATACTCGACAGCTTCTTCGTAACGCCCCATTCCGCGCAAACACCGCCCGATCAGGGAGTGCTGTTCAGGCAGGTTAGGGTCTTCAGCGAGCAGCAGTTTCCGCAGCGCAATCGACTCTTCGTATTTGCCGAGGTCCGACAAGATATTCGCAAAGTTCGCCTGCACGACTGTATTTTCAGGGTCGATGGCATAGGCGCGCCGATGTGCCCGTTCTGCGTTGTGATACTGTTTGATCCGCCGCAACAGCGCCCCGTAGTTCGACCACATCTGGGCGTCGTCGGGCCGCGCCGCGAGATAGTCTGCATAGTCTCGCAAAGCCGTATCCAGCTTGCCCGATTGATGGGCGCTGATCGCTGCAGAGCGGATCTCTCTGGCCGTCCGTTCAGTCATCTGTTTTGCGGCGCTTCAAGGGTTTGATCAGCGTATCGGGGCGCACCTCTTCGGCGCGTTCAAACAGGCTAAACGTCTGGTTCACAAAGTTCACAGCGCCCGACACGAAATCAACGTAGTCGGCCAGTTCTTTGGTCAATTCAGTCTCTACCAAGGCGACACTGCGGTCGGGCGTGGCGGCTTCGAACATGACGTAGAACAGGGGATCACCGCGAGTGATCTTGAGCGGCTTTGACGTGTCGTACCATTCAAAGGCCCACATCAACGGGCGCGGCCACACATTAATCGGGAACCGCCCACCAAAAATCGTGCCCGGCCAAGGGTCCTTTTGGTAGTGCATAAACGGCGCGAGCTGGGTCGCATAGACGGGCTCATCCGCGACCAAGACATAGGGCAGCGACAGTTGGATGGTCGGCACGTTTGGATGCCGCCATTCCTTTTCAGATGTCACGTGAAGGTGCTGGCTGATCTTATTCGCCCTGACGGGGCTAAGATCGCCGTTCAGGTTGCGCAGCCCAGGTTTGCCGTCCTTGTCCCGCACGAATTGCAGATGCAGGTCAAACGGAGCGCGAAATACGAAATATCGGCTCTCCATGTTGATCACTGCGGGGCAGCGTGATGCCGATTTGGCGTGGGTCTTATTCTTTTCCGTGCTGCGGAACCGTTCGGGCGGATAGAAAATCACACCCGCCTTTTGTGAATTCAGGAACCATCCAACGGTCACTGGACCTTTGTTTTCTGGCAAACCCGGTGCGTTCTCGAACTTGACCGAAAATTCCATTCTCGTCGTCCTATGGGCGCAGTTAAAGCTGCGCTATTGTTATACGTCAGGTGTCGCAGCGACCCGCGCTTGGGCTTCTGCATTGCAGACACGTTTTCCATCACGGCCATAAAGTGGGAAACCTGTGGCTGGCTCTGAAACCTCGATCGAATAGGCATAACATCCATCAGCGGCCAAAAAGACGATCGCAGGCGGCACACCTTCAGGCAGAGCTGCGATGATCTCTGGCGGATAGATCGGTTGACCGTTCTCATCTAAAGGAAAATCGCTCATCACGCAGGCGGAGAGAGAGGTGCAGGCGAACAGCACAAAAGCAAACACACGGGTCATAATAAATCGTCCGGTTGTATTCAGTTACATCTAGTTAACCCCCAAGCAACCAATTGGTCCAAGGGAAAGTAAACCAATGTCCCGCCTAAACGCTGATTTTCCGTTTCAATTCGCGTTGACTAAGGGTCATATAGGTAACGAGGATCTTAAGTATGGCAAAAGTTACTACACGCACACGTATTCAAGAACGGAACCGCGGCGCGATTTTGGACGCCGCTTTGGGCATTTTTTCCCAATACGGGTTCCGCGGTTCAACGCTCGACCAGATTGCAGAGGCATCTGGTCTCTCGAAGCCGAACCTCTTGTATTATTTCCCATCAAAGGAAGCGATCCACGTCGAACTGTTGGAGAGTTTGCTGGATACATGGCTCGATCCGTTGCGTGCGATGAAAGCGGATGCCGATCCCGTCGAAGAGATCCTCGCCTATGTGCATGGCAAATTGGAGATGGCACGCAAATTCCCGCGTGAAAGCCGCCTCTTTGCCAATGAAATCCTACAGGGCGCCCCGCGTATCCTCAACGATCTGACCAACGGTCTGAAGCCTCTCGTCGATGAAAAGGCCGCTCTTATCCGCGAGTGGAGCGATGCGGGGAAAATCGCACCCGTCGACCCCTATCACCTGATCTTTTCGATTTGGGCGATGACGCAGCACTACGCTGACTTTGACGTGCAAGTGCGTGCCGTTTTGGGTGGCGTAGACCCGTTCCCTGGTGCTGATGCCTACCTCGACCAGCTCTTTAGAAAGATGCTAACGGTCTAACCTCAGTATTGCTCCGCCAGCCGCCTGAGCGTCTTCCATGTCATGGGTCACCAATAACACAGGCAAGGACTGCGCCTTGGCGTGATTGAAAACCAGTTCCCTCACCTGCTGTCGCAAATCCTGATCGAGCCGTGAAAAGGGCTCGTCCAAGAGGAGCGCCTTGGGGTTAGATAAAAGTGTACGCATGAGTGAGACGCGCGCCCTTTGCCCACCCGACAACGTGGCTGGATCACGATCGAAAAACCCAGCAAGCCCGACGGAGTCGAGTGCGGCGTTGATGCGATCTGTTCTCTCCGCTCTCGGGATGGAACGATCTAGTCCGAACGACAGGTTCGCGCCGACCGACATATGCGGAAATAAGAGATCGTCCTGAAACAATATCCCGATTTGACGTAAATGGGCTGGTTTAGTGTCGATATTCTCACCATCAAGGGTGACGTTGCCCTTCGCCGTAAAGGCAGCGTCAAGCGACCCAGTGATGTAGGACAGGAGCGTCGATTTACCAGAACCTGACGGCCCCATGATCGTCAGCGCCTCACCTCGATTGATATGGGTATCAACGGACAACAAGAGCGTTTCGCCCCTGTATATAGCGACATTGCTCAACCCCAATCCGTCAGCCATGCGACATTCCTCGTCTATTGCGCCAAAGGATCATTGGAAGACCCAAAGCGATCACAAAAGGCACCAGAGCGGCCAGCAATTGCAACACTGAAAAGACCGCAATCGCGCGTCGATCACCACCAGAAGCCAGCGCCACGGCCTCGGTCGTGAGCGTTGAGATGCGGCCACCTCCGATCAGCAACGTCGGCAAATACTGCCCTACGGAAACCGCAAAGCCGACCGCAAAAGCAGACACGAGCGGCGCCAAAAGCATGGGCAAACGAATGTGCCAAAAGACCCTGCTGGGTGAAGCTCCAAGGGCATGACCCACACGCGCGAAATCGCGGTTCCATGCGCGATAGCTGCCGCCTAAGGTCAGGATCACATAGGGCAGGACAAAGACCATATGCGCTGCAATCACGATCGCCAAGCCGCCCTTTAGCCCTATGTTCAACAATAGAATTTGGACACCGGGTAAGAATGCGACTTGAGGAATGATAAGGGGGAGAAAAATGGTCCAATTTGGCAATGTTCGGGTCGATTCAAGGTAAAGGACCGCGACCACTAGTCCGATCGTTGCCGCAGAGAATCCGATGATCGCCGTTTGCCCCAATCGGTCCAGCAAACCATCGGAATGGCGGGCCCAGTTCGACATTGAGATGCTGTTTGGCACGAGGTCGGGAAAGGCCCAAAAGCCCGCAACTGACCACATCAACAGACCGCAAAGACCGACAAATAGAGTTATGAACACCGTCGTTCCGAGGCATTGCAACAGCACGCGGAACGGCTCTAACAAGGCCAAACGAAACCCACCTGTGATGAGCCATTTCCCCAGTCCACCCATCAAACGCTCGAATACCCGCATGGTCAAAATCGCAACGAAGATCAATCCGAATTGAAGGATTGCCCCCGCAGCCGCTTGGCTTCGGAGCGATATATCGGGGTCGTTCATCCATTTCAGGACTTGGACCGCTAAGGTGTTGGGCGTAGTCGGACCAAGGATCAGCGCAACATCGACGACCGACATTGAGAACGCCAAGACGAGGTAGATCGGCAGCCGTATTTGTTTGTAGACGGCAGGTAGCACCGCAAGGATCCACCCCGCGATTGGCCCATATCCGAGTGACGCGCTGACCTTTAGCCGCGATGGGGCATCGGCTTGCGGTAGGGCCGCGATAATCATGAGAAGAAGAAACGGAACTTCTTTGATCACCAGACCGAGGACGAGCGCCACGCCCCACGGGTCATTTACGATGAGCAGGTCGGGCGGTCTGTCCCATCCCATGATGGGTGCCAGCGCACGCGCGATCCAGCCCGATGGTGCAATCAAGAACACCATCCCAAATGCCGCCGCCGCATGTGGCACGGCAAGCAACGGTCCCAGTATCGACTGAACCCGCCGCCACCAAGGTGACGCCATCATAGACGCGGTGAAACCAAGTGCGATCAGACAAGAGAGCGCCGTCGCAAATAGACCTGTGGTGATGGACAGTCGAATGGCGGACGCGAGGCCGTTCCATGCGAATAGGGCGCGAATAGGCTCTAAACTGAACTGATTGGCGCCCGCCGCAGGGAAGTAGCCAAGAGCTGGCAAGATCACCCCGATCAGACCAGCGATCACTGGCCCGATCATAATGAGAATGACCAGCGCTCGGGCCACTTATTGATTGCCGAACCGAAGTTGCCAATCGTCAGCGATACGGGTCATCCATGACGGATGAGGTTCAGCCTGCACCGTGCCAAGCTCGGCTGGTGTCAGGGTCGCAACGCCTAGGTCAAGACTATCGAAAACAGCGCGTTCATCGTCAGACAATTTCGCCATATCCAGCACGGTACCGTAGCCGAGGACATTCGGATCTTGGGCGCGGGCTTGAGCCTCGGGGGACATGAGGAAATCAGCGACGACCATCGCGCCCGCCTTTGATCCCGAATTGTAAGGGATCGCGACGAATGAGGCGTTGCCGATCGTTCCTTTATCCAAAACGAAAGTCCACACGGTATCGGGCAACTGGCCATTGGCAATCGCTGTCGAGGCCTCGCCTGGGCTAAAGGAAATCGCCAAATCCACCTCGCCGTCAGCAATCAATTGTAGCTGCGCTGGACCAGTTTGCGGATAGGCCTGCCCTTGCCGCCAGAGGTTCGGCGTCAGCTCATCGAGCCAAAGCCAGAGCGGTTCCGTAACCTCAGCGTAGGTTTCATCCGTGGCGGGTTGCGACAGGACCGCAGTGTCGTCAGTCAGATCGACCAGCGCCTGTTTGAGGAACGTTGTGCCGAGGAAATCTGGTGGCTGCGGGTAGGTAAAGCGTCCGGGATGTGTAACCGCCCAGTCGAGCAAAGCGTTCATATCACCCAGCGGAGCCATATCCGCCGTGTCATACATGAACACCACCTGCGCCATCGCCCAAGGGCTCTCGTATCCTTCAACAGGCACGGTAAAGTCTGTCTGAACGGTCTTACCTTCAGTGTCTACATAGGTCCAATTCGGTAGGTCTTCGGCAAATGGACCAAAGAGGAGGCCCGCGTCTTTCATCGACGCAAAATTTGATCCGTTAATCCAGATCATGTCGATAGCGCCGTCGTCGTCTTGACCAGCCTGCTTTTCCGACAGAACGCGGGTCACAGCGTCAGCCGTGTCGCTGAGTTTTACGTGCTCGAGCGTAACGCCGTAGTCCTCTGAAACGCGATCGCCAACCCACGCGATAAAGTCGTTCGTCGCAGTCGATCCGCCCCACGCATTCCAATAGACCGTTTGGCCTTGTGCCTCATCGAGTACAGCGGCCCAGTCGGATGGGTTTGGATCAGCCAGAGCGACGGTTGGGAGAACACATGCCAAAGCAAGGCTAAGATAATTCATCGCGTTTCCTTTCATGAAACAAAGAGACGACGCGCGCCAAAGAGGCGCAAAGCACCGGTTAGAAAACATAGCGCGCCAAAAATGAGAGCAAGGATTGGGAAGCTGGCAGGAAAGATGCACAGAAGGACAAAAAACCCAATGGTCTCTGTGCCCTCGAGCAGACCGTTAGAATAATATAGCGATTTCACGCCCTGCGCAGCGGTCTCTAGGCCGCGCTTTTCGGCAAGGATCGCATAGCCGAGGAAGCTCGCCCCGTTGAAATAGAAAGACGTCAGGAGGATGGCACCCGCGGTTCCATTAGTCGCTGGATCAGCGATGACAAAGGCCATCGGGATCACGCCGTAGAACAGGAAATCGCAAGTTATGTCGAGGTAACCGCCGAAGTCGGTGCGCTTACTGGCCCTTGCAACTGCGCCATCCAGACCGTCGGCAACCCGACTAAGCACGATAAAAATCAAGGCCCAAGTATTCCCACCCGTGGCGATAAAACCTGCTGCGGTGAGGCCAAGCAACAATCCAATAATCGTTACTAAATCTGCCGAAACACCCGACCGCGCGAGAATTGTCCCAGCCGTATTCAGAGGCGGATCAATGAGTTTTCGGACTGTTGCATCCAGCATGGGATTTCTCCTTGGGGTTCAGAACTTGTGACGAATGTTACGGCTCCGCGCAATTGCCCTGACGCGTATTTGAGGAGTTGACACAATCCAAAATAAACCGACTTAAATTGTCAGAATTGACAATCCTTATATTTTTAGTCAGGTAATGGCCATTCTGACTCGCCAGTCAGTTTAGCTGCATTGAAAGGACCACCATGTATCGATCATTTTTAGCCGGTTCAGCCACTCTCGCCCTGACCGCAACGAGCGCTTTGGCGGATGAACGCGCGAACGTTTTGTCCAATTACGCCGATATTGCTCTCGCTGGATATTCAGATAGCCTCGTGACCGCGCTGGCGCTTCAGGATGCAATTGATGCGCTCGTTGCTGCGCCTTCTGTCGAAACCCTAGATGCGGCACGGACCGCGTGGATCGCGTCCCGAGTACCCTACCAGCAGACCGAAGTGTTCCGCTTCGGCAACCCGATCGTGGACGATTGGGAAGGCAAAGTGAACGCTTGGCCGCTCGACGAAGGTTTGATGGACTACGTGGACGCGTCTTATGGCGGTCCAACGGATGAGAACGAATTCGCCGCGCTCAACGTCATTGCGAACCCGACCTTTTCGATCGCGGGCATGGATGTGGACGCAACGGTGATCACACCTGAACTGATCGGTGAGGTGCTGAACGAAGCCGACGGAATCGAGACTAACGTTGCCCGTGGCTATCACGCGATTGAGTTTCTCCTCTGGGGTCAGGATTTGAACGGCACTGATGCTGGTGCGGGTGATCGTCCCTATACCGACTTTATCCAAGATGACGGTTGCACAGGCGGCAATTGTGATCGCCGCGTTGATTATCTAACTGCCGCGACCGACCTCCTGATCACTGACCTCGAATTCATCATCGACCAGTGGGACGAAGATGGTGCGGCGCGGACTGATCTGCTTGCCGATCCAGACGCTGGGATCGTCGCAATGATCACGGGTATGGGGTCGTTGTCCTATGGTGAGCAAGCAGGTCAGCGGATGCGGTTAGGGCTGATGCTGAACGACCCTGAGGAAGAGCACGATTGCTTCTCGGACAACACTCACAACAGTCACTATTACGACGGAAAAGGCGTGCAGAACGTTTATCTCGGTCGTTACGAACGTATTGATGGCACCGTTGTCGAGGGCCCTGGCCTGACCTCTTTGGTCGCTGCTGTTAACCCAGCGCTGGATAGCGAAGTGCGTGGCAAACTGGACGCCACCATGGGTGCCCTGACCGCAATCGTAACTGCAGCCGAAAACGGCATGGCGTATGACCAGATGCTCGACCGTCAGAACGCTGAAGGTGAGGCGCTGATCATGGCTGGTGTGAATGGCTTGATCGACCAAACTCGCAGCTTTGAGAAAATTGTCGGCGCGTTGTCCCTGCACAATGTGGCGTTCGAGGGGTCAGACAGCCTCGACGATCCGAACGCCGTATTCCAATAATCCACTATCGGGGGTCGCGCGCTGCGCGGCCCTCTACACCACAGGTTTACCATGAAATTTGCTTCAGTTGTTTTCGCCACCACCCTACCCTTTGCCGCGGTTGCCCAAGAGGTCAGCGACCTTCACCTGAACGTAGTGCCACGCACCGCGGCGGAAGCGGCGCGTATCGCAGCAATTGTGCAGCCGACGACGGATTTCACGACCCCTGAACGGTTCGAAGAACGCCCCGCTGGTGCCGCGACGGTGCGCGTCCATTCGACCTCTGACGCGTTTTCGCAACCGTCCGGCAACATCAGTTTTGAACGTGAACTGGACTTTAAAGTCGGGGACGGGCTGTTTCGGAAAATATGGGTTTCGGCCCCATCATCGACGCTCGCTTCTGACGGTTTAGGGCCGCTTTATAACGCGCGGGGATGCCAGAATTGCCACCTCAAGGACGGTCGTGGCCATCCGCCCGAAGGCCCGAACGACAACGCGATTTCAATGTTCCTGCGCATCTCGATCCCCGCGTCAGATGACGAGGTGATCAAGGCCATATCCGATTTTATACCAACCGCACCTGATCCGACCTATGGGCTACAGCTCCAAGATTTCGGAATCGCAGGCCACGATGCGGAATACCGACTCGACATTGAATACGAGGACATCGAGGTCGAACTGGCTGGCGGCGAAGTGGTGACGCTTCGCAACCCAACCTACCGCGCTGCTGACCTCGGATATGGCGACCTTCACCCTGAAGCGATGTTGTCGCCGCGCATTGCGCCACAGATGATCGGACTTGGCCTTTTGGAAGCGATTCCAGCGGTGGATATCCTCGCCCATGTGGATGAAAATGATGCCGATGGTGACGGGATTTCCGGTCGAGCCAATATCGTTTGGTCTACCGAATTTGATCAGCCAATGTTGGGTCGTTTCGGCCTGAAAGCGGGCGCTCCGACCATTCGTCAGCAGTCCGCCGATGCGTTTGCGGGTGATATCGGCATTTCAAACCCGCTGCACCCCACTGGGTGGGGCGAATGCACCGACACTCAGGTCGCGTGCCGTGCAGCGATTGATGGTGGTGATGAGGCGCATGACGGGTTGGAAATTGATACGGATAGGCTTGATCTGGTGACCTTCTACTCTCGCAATTTGGCGGTCCCTGCACGGCGCGATTTGGATGATCCAGAGGTGCTTCTCGGTAAAGAAATCTTTTACGAAACGGGCTGCACCGCATGTCACACTCCAAAATTCGTCACCGCTCGATTGGAGGATCAGCCAGAGCAGTCGTTTCAGCTGATCTGGCCTTATTCGGACCTGTTGCTGCACGACATGGGCGAAGGCCTCGCCGATCACCGTCCCGAAGCTCGCGCAACGGGCACCGAATGGCGGACGCCGCCGCTCTGGGGGATTGGTTTGACCGAACAGGTCAGCGGTCATACCTATTTCCTGCATGATGGTCGTGCGCGGTCCTTGCTTGAGGCTGTTTTGTGGCATGGTGGTGAGGCACAACCGCATCGCGATGCAGTGGTTTCCATGCCGAAAGACGACCGCGACGCCCTCATCCGTTTCTTGGAGAGCCTATGATACGCCCACTCGCCTTTGCCCTGATTTGCGCAACGCCTGCGGCGGCGGATGTCGCGTCGGTCATGTCGAACAACGTGCTGCCAGATTTCGCAAAATTCGACACTGTTGCAGCCCAAATGGCCGAAATGGCTACCGCAGATTGCGGTATTGAAACGATGCGTCCGCAGTATAACGCAGTGTTTGACGCTTGGATGAGCGTTCAACATTTGCGGATCGGACCGACCGAGAATGGTGCCCTGTACATCGCGTTTTGGCCCGATGAGCGTGGTTTCACGGCCAAGACGCTTTCTGCGATGATTGCGGACACTGACCCGTTGATCAACGATGCCGAAGGCTTTGCCGAGTCTTCGATCGCAGGCCGTGGTTTGTTCGCGCTCGAAATGCTACTTTTTGACGACCGGTTCGATGGCTACGATGCCGATAGTTACACCTGTGCCTATGTCCAACGCGTCGCCGCTGACATTGCCCGCGAGGCGCACGCACAGGCGACGGACTGGCAGGATCGCTATGCGCTGATCATCCAAGGGCAGGGCGACGGGGAAACACTGCCCATTGTGTCCGATGCCGATGCGTTTGCGACGCTCTATTCGCAGATCGTGAACTCACTCGAATTCACCGCCGATAGTCGCGTGGGTCGGCCACTAGCCGATTTTGCCCGTCCGCGCCCAACACGGGCCGAGGCATGGCGATCCGACCGTTCGCTTCGCAATATCGTGCTGGCGGTCGATACGGCATATGCCCAAGCGGTCGAACTCATGGGCACACCTTTGCCTGCTACAGCGCAGGCCGTTGCCGAATTCCACGACGCAGCGAACGCCATCCCTGACCCGAGCTTTTCCGATATCGCGGACAACTCCCAAAGCTGGCTAAAGCTGCAAATCCTCGGCCAGAAGGTTGATGGGGTTAAGAACGCGATTTCGAACGAAATAGGCTCTGTCTTGGGTATTTCAGTGGGCTTTAACACCTCTGACGGGGATTGATATGACCACACGCCGCCGCTTTTTAACCACGTTTTTAGCTGCCGCAGCGACGCCTCGTCTAACATGGGCAAGCGTGGGCAGCCCGTCCTATATCGCCGCCGCGAAAAAAGGGGACGATTACGCACTGTTCGGCCTCACACCTGAGGGCGCGATCACATTTCGGGTTCCACTGCCCGCACGAGGACATGCTGGCGCAGGTCACCCAACACAGCCCATCGCCGTCGCCTTTGCCCGTCGTCCGGGGAACTATGCGATAGTGATTGATTGCGTAAGTGGATCAATTCTCCAACACTTGCATGCCCCCGAGGGTAACCACTTCAATGGTCATGGGCTCTATGTCGACAATGGCCGTATTCTGATCACAACAGAGCAGCGTTCTAGCGATAGCGCGGGGCGATTGGGGCTATGGGATGCCGAGAACGGTTATTCTCGCCTTGGTGAAATGGACACCTATGGGGTAGGCCCGCATGATGTGCGATTGATGCCAGACATGCTGACGCTGGTCGTAGCGAACGGAGGCATTCAAACGGACCCCGGTGGGCGGACGCCGCTAAATGTTGGCGCGATGCAGCCGAACCTCGTATATCTGACGCTGGATGGTGTGGAAGAGATCGTCAAGCTCGAAGCGGACCTGCATTTCAACTCCATCCGCCATCTGGCAGTGCGCGATGACGGCCTCGTAGCCTTTGCGATGCAGTGGCAGGATGACCCGTCTTATTTACCGCCGTTGTTGGGGCTTCATCGTCGCGGATCAGACCCTATTCTGGCCCAAGCGCCCTTATCTGACGAATATCCGATGCAAGGCTACGCGGGGTCTATTGCCTTTGCCCCCGACGGTTCCGAGGTTGCGATTTCATCGCCCAAGGGCGGCCGTTTGCATCGGTTTGATGACAACGGAAACTTCCTTGGAGCGGTTATCCAGCCTGATGTGTGTGGTCTGGTCGCGGGTGCAGACGGCTATCTGTCCAGCGATGGGTTCGGCAATATCGCCGCCGTTCGAGATGGCATCGCGACGCAAATTGCCCAGCATCCCGTGAACTGGGACAACCACATCATCGCGCTCTAGGGTTTACGGAACAGGCGTGCGGCTTCAAAGATTTCGTCGAGCCGTTCATAACGATCCTTAGCACGCGGCCAGTTCTCCTCTTGGACCGCAGCAATCAAGGTTTCGAGCAACATCATCGTTGAAACGTTTGAGTCCCAAGCCGAGGGAATTTCGACCCAGCAGTTAAACGTATAGTCCGCAATGCTGGCGATCGGGCTTGCCCATTGGTCGGTCACGACGATGACCGTAACGCCGCGCTCTTTGGCAAGTTCGGCGAGGCGGAGGAGGTTCGTCTCGTAGCGGCGAATGTCGAACATCAGCAGCGTATCGCCTTTGACCATGTCCAACACATAGTGCGGCCACGTCGCGGACGAGCTGGTCATATGGGTGACGCGTTCGCGGATCGCTTGGAAGTGGGTAAAGGCGTATTCGGCCAAGGCACGCGTAATGCGCCCACCCACGATATAGAGCCGCCCGTTCGTATCGGCCAAACACCCTGCAGCCTTATCGAATTTATCGTGATCGACGTTGGATAGTGTCTGACTGAGGTTGCGCGTGATCGCCTGAGAGAAGCGGTTCAGAAGGTGTGACTCTGGCGCCTCGGTCGCCCAGTTCGCGCGGCGCTGGGTGGGACCTTGAACCTTCGCCTGCAATTCAGACAGCAAGGACTGGTGAAACTGTGGGAAGCCCTTGAACCCGAGTTTTCCCACCATACGCGCCACGGTCGGCGTCGAGACATCCGCGTTCTGCGCCACGACCGTGATAGAGGCGATCCCTGCCGCTGGGTAGTTTTCCAACAGCGCATTGGCGAGCTTCTTTTCGGACGCGGTGAGGGTTGCGTATTTCTCGCGGATCAGTTCGCGCACGGTGGTTTTGGGTTCAGACACAACGCCTCGCTTTCACAAATGCTGCTTTCCTAAGCAGACGCTGCGATTGATCAAACCGCAAGAAAAGATTCAACACCACCGTTTAGGAAAATTATTGACGCATTGGCAAAGTGTGTGGAAAGATTTTTACAAACGACAGGGAAATCGCATGAACCAAGCGGCGAAAACGCAACGAACATCGGCGGTTGAGGTGTTCAATCCGGAGGGAAAATCTCCGGTCGTGATTCTCTGCGAACATGCGTCACACGCTATTCCCGAACGGTATAATGGCCTTGGTTTGGCGGAAAACGACCGCAAAAGCCACGCGGCCTGGGACCCAGGTGCCTTGCCCGTTGCCCAAATCTTGTCCGCTGCCTTGGATGCACCTTTGGTCGCCTCAGCAGTGTCGCGGTTGGTCTATGACTGCAATCGCCCGCCCGAAGCGCCCAGCGCGATGCCTGAAACCTCTGAACTGATCAAAGTGCCCGGCAACCGCGGCCTGACCCAAGAACAAAGGGACGAACGGACCGAAACCGTCTATGCGCCCTTCTGCGAAGCGGTGGCCGAGGCCATCTCGACCCGCACTAAGCCGATGGCGATCGTGACAATGCACAGCTTTACCCCGATCTATTTCGGGAAACCTCGTGCGACTGAGATCGGTATCCTGCACGACAGCGATACACGGCTCGCCGATGCGATGATCGCGCAATCCGATGCCATTAAGTTGGGGGTTGAACGCAACCAGCCCTATGGACCGGACGATGGTGTAACCCATTCTTTGCGCTTGCATGGTATTTCTAACGGCATCGCCAATGTGATGATCGAGGTCCGCAATGACCTTATCGATACACCTGATGCCCAGCGCGATGTGGCGCATCAACTCTTGGCACTTTTACGTCCGGCACTCGCCAGTTTGGAGGTCATGAATGCCTAGTGTGATCGTAAGCTACATCCACGGGATTGACGCGATTAATCGCTTTATCGGTCGGATTGCGATGTATGGGATTTTCGCCCTGATCGGCGTTCTGCTCTGGTCGTCGGTGTCCAAGACCTTCTTTACGCCGTCGCTTTGGACGCTTGAGACAGCACAATTCATCATGGTCGCTTACTATGTCTTGGGCGGGCCATACTCGATCCAGCTCGGGTCAAACGTGCGGATGGACCTGTTTTACGGCAATTGGTCGACCAAACAGAAAGCGTGGATGGACGGCTTTACCGTGTTCTTCCTGCTCTTTTATTTGGGCGTGCTTCTCTATGGCGCGCTGGGGTCTTTGTCCTATTCGCTGGGATATTTCGGCACCGAGCCGATCACCTATTTCAAAGATCTGATCGTCGCCTTTGTCACTGGCGGACCGACAGCAGCGGGCGAGGAACTGGGCTATTTAGAACGAAGCTCTACCGCGTGGCGTCCTCACATCTGGCCGATCAAGCTGATCCTCGCTGCAGGCGTTTTCCTAATGATCCTACAAGTCCTTGCCGAATTCTTCCGAGATATTGGCCGCATTCGTGGAGTTGAACTCTGATGTCCTATGAAATGATCGCCATAGTGATGTTCAGCACCATGATGGTGATGCTCTTTACAGGGCAGCGCGTCTTTGGGGCTATCGGCTTTGTTGGTGCTGCCGCGGGCATGATGCTCTGGGGTGTGGGCGGTGTAGACGTGCCGTTCTCAGCCGCGATGAAGTTGATGAAATGGTATCCGATGCTCACGCTGCCGATGTTCATTTTCATGGGCTACGTGCTGTCTGAGTCAAAGATCGCTGATGACCTCTACAAGATGTTCCACGTTTGGATGGGTCCCGTGCGCGGCGGGTTGGCCATCGGGACCATTGGCCTGATGGTTCTAATCTCTGCAATGAACGGTTTGTCGGTCGCGGGCATGGCGATTGGTGCAACGATTGCGCTGCCTGAACTGCTAAAGCGCAAATACGATAAGATCATGGTGACGGGCGTTATTCAGGCGGGATCGTCGCTTGGCATCCTCGTGCCGCCCTCTGTTGTTCTCGTGCTTTATGCGATGATCGCGCGTCAGCCCGTCGGGCAACTGTGGCTCGCTGGTGTGGTGCCTGGTCTGATGATGGCCGCGATGTTCATCATCTACATCTACATCCGTTGCCGCATTAATCCCGACCTCGGCCCTGCGCTGCCCGAGGATGAGCGCAATGTCTCGACCGCTGAAAAGATGCGCCTGCTGCGCGCTGGTGTTCTGCCGCTGGTGATCTTTGCATCGATGATGGTGCCGTTTGTGAACGGCTGGACCTCGCTGGTGGAAAGCTCTGCGATTGGCGCGATGGCAGCGTTTGTTGCCGCCGTTCTGAAAGGCCGCATGACGAAAGAGGTCTTTGAGACTTCAGTCAAGCAGACCTTGGGCATTTCGTGCATGTTCATGTGGATCATTCTAGCCGCGCTCGGCTTTGGGGCGATCTTTGACGGCTTGGGCGCGGTGAACGCTATCAAAGACCTGTTCACCGAACAAATGCACCTGAGCCCTTGGACAATCCTGATCCTGATGCAGCTGAGCTTTATCATCATGGGCACCTTCCTAGACGATACGGCAATGCTGGTGATTGTGGCGCCGCTCTATGTGCCGCTGGTGGATCAACTAGGCTTTGACCTAATTTGGTATGGCGTTCTCTACACGATCACCACGCAGATCGCATATATGACCCCGCCGTTTGGCTATAACCTCTTTCTTATGCGGGCCATGGCCCCGCCAGAGATCGGACTTCGCGATATCTACCGCTCCATCGTGCCGTTTGTGATGCTGATGGTGCTGGCACTTACTCTTGTGATGATCATTCCCGACATCGCGATGTGGCTGCCAAACTCGGTTTACGGAAATTAACCAATAAAAGAGCCTGAACAGGGCCGATCAACCCCAACAAGGAGAAGAGAAATGACGACAAGACGTAAGTTTCTAGCCACCGCTGGTGTCGGCGCATTGGCAACGCCACTCGCGGCTCCGGCTATTGCTCAATCGACCATCACTTGGCGGATGCAGACCTATGCGGGTCCGGCTCTGGCTGAGCATGTTGTGAAACCCGCAATCGACATGTTCAACAAGATCGCAGGCGACCGCATGCAGATCGAACTCTACTTTGCAGACCAGCTGGTTCCGACAGGCGAATTGTTCCGCGCCATGCAGCGCGGCACCATTGATGCGGTGCAGTCGGACGATGACTCCATGGCGTCCCCGACAGAAGTCACCGTGTTCGGCGGCTACTTCCCCTTCGCATCACGCTACTCGCTCGACGTGCCAGTGCTGTTCAACCAATACGGCCTGAACGAAATCTGGGACGAAGAATACTCCAAGGTTGGCGTCAAACACATCTCGGCTGGTTCGTGGGACCCCTGCCACTTTGCAACCAAAGACCCGATCAACAGCCTCGCTGATCTTCAGGGCAAGCGTATCTTTACCTTCCCGACGGCTGGCCGCTTTATGTCCCAGTTCGGCGTCGTTCCAGTGACTATTCCGTGGGAAGACGTGGAAGTCGCGATGCAGACAGGCGAACTGGACGGTATTGCGTGGTCGGGCATCACCGAAGACTACACCGTTGGCTGGGCTGACGTGACCAATTACTTCCTCACAAACAACATCTCTGGCGCTTGGGCAGGGTCGTTCTTTGCGAACATGGATCGTTGGAACGAACTGCCTGAGGATCTCCAGACCCTGTTCCGCGTCTGCACCGACCAGTCGCACTACTATCGTCAATGGTGGTATTGGGGCGGTGAAGCATCGCTGCGCGTCAATGGCACCAAGATGCAGCTCACCTCGATTCCGGATGCTGAATGGGCAACCGTCGAAGCCAAAGCGATGGAATTCTGGGACGAGATCGCCGCAGAATCCCCGACCAAAGCGCGCGTTGTTGAAATCATCAAAAAATACAACGCGGACATGGCCAAAGCTGGCCGTCCTTACCGCTACAGCTAAGAGCAATCGCCCTGCCGGTATCCCATCGGCAGGGCATCTAAACGACGGAGAACATCGCCATGCTAGACTTCGACACGCTCAAGGCTCGGGTATCTGACGGCACTTACGATACCATCTTGGTCTGCGGTATCGACATGCAGGGTCGCCTCATGGGCAAACGGTTCCATGCCCAGCATTTTATCGACAGCGCGTGGGAAGAAACCCATTGCTGCAACTACCTGCTGGCAACCGACCTAGAGATGGCAACGCCTGACGGCTACGCATCGACCTCGTGGGAAGCGGGTTATGGCGACTACGTGATGAAGCCTGATCTAAGCACGATCCGCCCTGTGCCGTGGCTCGAAGGCACAGCGATGGTTCTGTGCGACCTGATCGACCACCACACCCACAAAGAAGTCGAACACTCCCCCCGCGCGATGCTGAAAAAGCAGATCAAACGGCTTGAGGCGTTGGGCTATACCGCGATGATGGCGACCGAACTTGAATTCTTCTTGTTTGAGAAGAGCTATGACCACATCCGCAAGAGCGATTTCCGCGATTTAGAGCCTATTTCGGGCTATAACGAAGACTACCACATCTTCCAAACGACCAAGGAAGAAGGCGTCATGCGCCCGATCCGTAATCACCTTTACGCCGCTGGTATCCCAATCGAAAACTCGAAAGGTGAGGCCGAGGCGGGCCAGGAAGAACTGAACATCAAATACGCCGAAGCGATGCTGACAGCCGACTACCACACCATCGCCAAGAACGCGATCAAGGAGATCGCTTGGCAGAACGGCCACGCGGCGAGCTTTATGGCGAAGTATCACCATAGCAAGGTCGGCTCTTCCGCTCACGTTCACCAGTCGCTCTGGAAAGACGGCGCGAACGCGTTTTATGATCCCGCAGACAAACGCGGCATGTCGGCGGTGATGAAATCCTACATGGCGGGTCTGCTGAAATACGCAGCGGATTACACCTATTTCCTCGCGCCCTACATCAACAGCTACAAGCGGTTCCAGAAAGGCACCTTTGCTCCGACGCGGATCATCTGGTCGGTCGATAACCGTACTGCGGGCTTCCGTCTGTGCGGTGAAAACACCAAAGGCGTTCGTGTTGAATGTCGCGTGGGTGGGTCCGATTTGAACCCATATCTCGCGATGGCGGCTCAGCTTGCCGCTGGTATCGCAGGTATCGAAGAGGGCCTGACCCTCGGCGCGCCATTCACTGGGGATGCCTATGACGCAGAGGTCGAGTCGATCCCGCAAACGCTCCGCGATGCTCGGTCTGCATTGGTGAAATCTGACATGCTCCGCGAAGCATTCGGTGACTGGGCCGTTGACCATTACGCCCGCGCCGCAGAAGTAGAAATCGAAGATTTTGACCGCGTCGTGACTGATTACGAAGTCGCACGCGGCTTTGAACGCTCTTAACCCTATGAGGACACTATGACAGGGCAACTGAAGTGTATTTCGCCCATCGACGGGTCGGTTTTCGCCACCCGTGATACGCTGAGCCGCGATGAGGCTTTTGCCGTCGCCGAACGCGCTCGTGCAGCACAGGCCGCATGGGCCGCGCGTCCGCTTAAGGAACGCATTGATCTGGTGCTGGCCGGCGTCGCTGCCGTTGGCGCGATGAATGATGAAGTCGTGCCAGAACTGGCGCATATGATGGGTCGCCCGGTGCGCTACGGTGGCGAATTCCGCGGCTTTGAAGAACGCGCGAGCTATATGGCGCAGATCGCAGAAAGCAGCCTTGCGGACATGCAAGTGGGCGAAGACGCGACCTTTAAACGCTACATCAAACGTGTTCCGCATGGCGTCGTGTTCGTCGTGGCCCCGTGGAACTACCCTTACATGACAGCGATCAATACGGTCGCGCCTGCGCTGATCGCGGGTAACACTGTTATCCTCAAACATGCGACGCAGACCCTACTGGTCGGCGAACGTATGGCTAAGGCGTTCCACTCCGCTGGCGTGCCAGAGGACGTGTTCATCAACGTCTTCCTCGACCACGACACAACCAATGATCTGATCGCAGGTCGCGCCTTCAACTTTGTGAATTTCACAGGCTCTGTTGGCGGCGGCAAGGCGATGGAGCGCGCTGCGGCGGGCACCTTTACGGGTGTTGGCCTAGAGCTCGGCGGTAAAGACCCAGGTTACGTCATGGAGGACGCCGATCTGGATGCAGCCGTTGATACGCTGGTTGACGCAGCGATGTTCAACTCTGGTCAATGCTGCTGTGGCATCGAACGGATTTACGTCCACGAAAGCCTCTATGATGCCTTTGTCGAAAAGGCCGTTGCGGTGGTTAAGGGCTACAAGCTCGGCAATCCGATGGACAGCGACACGACGATTGGCCCGATGGCCAACGTCCGCTTTGCAACAGAGGTCCGTGCGCAGATCGCAGAGGCTGTTGAGGCTGGTGCCGTTGCCCATATCCCGACAATGGAAGGTGACGATGGTGCAGCTTACCTGACGCCGCAAATCCTGACCAACGTCACCCACGACATGCGCGTCATGCGTGAAGAGTCGTTCGGCCCTGTCGTTGGCATCATGAAGGTTTCGTCCGACGCCGAAGCCGTCGCGCTGATGAACGACAGCGACTACGGCCTGACGGTGTCCCTCTGGACCCAAGATGTGGAGCGCGCGCAGGCCGTGGGCGATCAGCTCGAAACGGGCACTGTGTTCCTTAACCGAGCGGACTACCTCGATCCAGGTTTGTGCTGGACGGGCTGCAAAGATACGGGTCGCGGCGGTGGCTTGTCCGTGATCGGCTACCATAACCTCACACGTCCAAAATCCTACCATCTCAAGAAGGTGACGAAATGAACCTCATCGGTAACTGGTCCTATCCGACCGCTGTGAAATTTGGCGCAGGCCGGATCAAAGAGCTTCCTGCGGCATTGGCCCAAGCAGGCATCACGCGCCCGCTCTTGGTAACGGACCGTGGTCTTGCCAGCATGGCGATCACACAGCAGACCTTGGACATCATGGACGAGGCTGGTTTCGGCCGCGCGATTTTCGCCGAAGTAGACCCTAACCCGACCGAATTGAACCTCGCTGCAGGCGTTGAAGCCTACAAAGCGGGTGGTCATGACGGCGTGATTGCCTTCGGTGGTGGCTCTGGCCTCGACCTCGGTAAAATGGTCGCTTTCATGGCAGGTCAAACCCGTCCGATCTGGGACTTTGAGGACATAGGCGACTGGTGGACCCGCGCGGATGCGGACGCGATCGCGCCGATCATCGCGGTTCCGACGACTGCTGGCACAGGGTCCGAAGTGGGCCGCGCCTCGGTCATCACCAATTCGGAAACACACGTCAAAAAGATCATCTTCCACCCGAAGGTTCTGCCGACCGTTGTGATTTCCGACCCTGAACTGACCGTCGGCATGCCGAAGTTCATCACCGCAGGCACGGGCCTCGATGCCTTTGCTCACTGTGTCGAAGCCTTCAGCAGCCCGTTCTATCACCCGATGAGCCAAGGTATCGCGCTCGAAGGAATGCGCTTGGTCGTCGAAAACCTGCCTCGCGCTTATGCAGACGGCACCGACCTTGAGGCCCGCGCAAACATGATGGCAGCGGCTGCGATGGGGGCTGTGGCCTTCCAAAAGGGCCTCGGCGCTATTCACGCGCTGTCGCACCCGATCGGCGCAGTTTTCAACACCCATCACGGCACAACCAACGCTGTCTGTATGCCTGCCGTTCTCGAGCTGAACGCGCCGCTGATCGCTGATCGTTTTGATCGCGCAGCCAGCTATATCGGCGTGTCCGGTGGCTTTGACGGGTTCCGCAGCTTTGTCCAAGAGTTCAACGACAGCTTCGCCATCCCGCGCAAACTTCGCGAAATGGGTGCAACTTTGGACAAGATCGACGAACTGGTTCCTGCAGCACTGGCCGATCCGTCCTGCGGCGGCAACCCCGTCGAACTGAACGAAGCAAACGTTCGCGCGCTGTTCGAGGCCGTTATCTAATGCCTCAGCTCTGATCCGAATATAATCGGATCAGGGCAAATTCTGCATATCAGACTATAGTTTTCCGCGAAAACGCACCAAGATTCTGATCTGGATCAGTTACGGGCGCACAGAAACGTGATTTTTGACCTCTAATCAGTTGATAAGAGGAAGTTTCAGTTGCGCCTCACCACACGCACAAACCTTGCGATACGTGTTTTGATGTATTGCGGCACACATTTGGACCAGATCACGCCATCGTCCATCATTGCGGATGCATGTAATGCTTCGGCCAACCATTTGGCGCAGGTCGTTCATACGCTGCATGTGAACGGGTTCGTGGACGCAACGCGCGGTCGCACTGGCGGGGTTCGGTTGGCGCGGGACGCGGCCAAAATCAACATCGGCGAAGTGTTCCGCATTTTTGAAGCGGACGTTCCTTTTACCGAGTGCTTCTCTGAAGCCACAAACACCTGCCCATTGGTAAAAGCCTGCCGCCTTCGCGTCGCCATCGGCCGCGCACTCGAGGCGTTCTTTCACGAGCTTGACCTCGTCACGCTCGAAGACCTGGTCAAAGGCAACTGCGGTCTGGTCGACATCTTTGCCATGACCGCACCATTGGCATCGGTTGAATGTAACGGCGCTGATGTGGCGGGCTGAGTCTCTGGCGGACTGAATCCACTAGAAACAATAGCTCAATACTCTTCCAGAAAAACTGGTGCCGCTGAAGGGCAATCGACTATCGCAAATTCTTATGGGAATATAGAGAGTTAGGGAGAAGCTTTTCCCGGGAAATGGTCCCGAAAGCGGTCCCTAGATTACTACGACAAATGTCAATGAGGTAGTCATTGACAATTAATACTAATGGCCGAAACAGCCATACAGGACCATCCTCGAGATAGGTAGCAGGGCGACCACCCTTCCCAATGTCGTGATCAACGCCACGTCCCATTGACCGGAGCCGACAAACGGGGCCATAGTTTGGGGCCTGAACAATGGAAATCGTTTTGCGATTTATCTTTGCCCTTCTGTTGCTGCTCACGTCGGCCATGCTTGTTTTGCCGAGCATGACGCAGGCGTATTCGGGGCATGACATGGCGATGAGTGATTGCGATGCCTGTCCTGATAGCGCGCATGACATGGACAACGCTGCGGACCATGGGATGTCTTGTGCAAAAGGTCACTGTGGGCTGTTCAATGCAATAGTTCCAAATGTGGACACTCGGCCGACTGAGCCGATAGCGATTGCACATCCAGTGCAGGCGGGACCCTCATGGCAGAGCTTGCGTCCACAATCAGACCTGCCACCTCCACGCGCCTGATCATTTGAAATCAAACGGAGCCCTCGCGGTTCCATGGCTTTTCAACCCTGTGTCAGTGCAGGGCCATTCAGGACATGATCATGAAAAAACTACTTATTGTGGGCGCTGCAATCGCTGCCCTTTCCGTTGCTGCATATCTGGCAATTCCCGAAACACCTGCACCCTCGACCGCAGGCTCTGCGCTCCCTCCCGAGGGGGCTCCGCTTGTCAGTATTGTAGTGCCCGATCAATTGTCGGCTCAAGCGCAGCTCGGCAAAACTGCCTTTGATGCGGTTTGCGCCACCTGCCACGGTAGCAATGCGACGGGCAAGATGGGATTTGGGCCGCCGTTGATTCACCCAATTTATGAACCCAATCACCATGGCGATATGGCGTTTCTGATGGCTGTTCAGAACGGAGTGCAGGCGCACCATTGGCCCTTTGGGAACATGCCACCGCAAGCGGGAGTGACGAACAGTGATTTGACTGCGATCGTTGCATATGTCCGCGAATTGCAGCGCGCTAACGGGATCAACTGAGGACGAAAATGACTGCCAGAGCGTTTGGTCGTTCAAGTGCTCTGGCGGCCCTATGCTCCACGCGGCCAATGGCGGTGGAGGTCATCGATGATCAGGGGGTGAGAGTGGATTTTGCCGTGATCCCGTAGGTGGGGGTGATCGGGTGGTAGGTCGCTGTGGTCATGTTCCATCACCTGCGGGTCATTCGCAGGCCATAGGATCATCGCGCTGATGAACCCAAAGGCCGCGATAGCGCCCATAAAGAGGAAGGTCACATCG
>NZ_JALRGW010000079.1:0-1306 GCF_023253315.1 Aestuarium sp. | reverse complement strand
CAAATATTCGAAGTCAAGATTTCGTTTGAACATTTTCCGGCACGATGTTTACTACTGGGAGAGTGCTAGCTTTGCTGACAGATTGCTGCTAGAATGAGATGTTCGGTTGGTCCCTATATAATTTTGGATCCTCTTAATTAATGTTGACCAATTCAATAAGGACGCCTAATTGGTAATTAAGGAGAACAGGGGACAGCAGGGTTTTAATTAAGAATGGCGATAGCGATGCTGCCGCAGTCCGTATCATGCGACGCAGACCGAACAGGGCGTGGGTCTTGCTGAGAAAGTTGTAGCCCATGATGCAAGGAAACGATTGACCGTCATGTGCGATCAAAATGACGCCATTCATGGATGAGCACAGTGAAATGCCAGTCTTTCACTCAAGTCGACTGAACGATGATGCCAGGATTTGTGCATATGCAGAGCACAGAACAACCAGCGGGGCCATTATCACATTATTCTTGGCATTTGAATACATTCACATAGCCCAGATTATGTGTGCGCATTCCACCATTACGCAAAACGACCTCCAGGACGATTATGCTCTTCTGCATTCAAACTGCATAACATCCGTGCGCATGACAGGGTAAGCGAGTTGAGAGGCAGTAGAACGCGCACCGCCTTCGTATCCATTGATGAAATGGTGCGCATATGCATAATCAGTCTCAAATGTGCGCTCCATAGCAGTCAGCGTGCTAGTCCAAGGCACGGCAACGTTCCGATTTCGACTGAAACCCCTTCGTATTCGATCATGTAGATTATTTTTGACACCGCTTCGCCTTCCAATTCATAACATATGCATTACCATTCATAACCACCCCCGCCCGCGCGGCCACCGCGCCCGGAGCCGCTGCCATGGACTCCTTCTTGCCCATCCTCACTGGCCGAGCACTGTGCAACTACTTTGAAAGATACGACTGGCATATGTATCTCAGAATTGCCAGCCGCGCCGTGTTCGGTGGCCACCGGCACTGGATTTGAACTTTGCCCATTGTTCACTGAAATTGTTTACTCTACAGTACTAAAAAAAAGTTCAATCTGGTTCTTAAGCTTTTTATTTCAATACTATAGCGGTACGTTCATACTATTGCAATTTGCACCATAACAAATTCCTTCGGTGAGTGTTCCCAAAGTTCTGCAGACGTTCTCAAAGTTTCAATGCGACCCATGTTGGCTCGCAAGAAGCCATGCCATCTTGCGAGCGTGCAGGAAAATTCTTGCGAGCGTGAAGAATTTTCAAAAACCCGCTGATCTTTGGAATCTCGGAGACACTTTACTTGCCGGTACTAAAAACTTGAAATCGAGT
>NZ_JALRGW010000078.1:0-1331 GCF_023253315.1 Aestuarium sp. | reverse complement strand
CTGAGGGTGTACACAAGCCACTCGGTAAGTACATCTTCAACAACGTGACGTTCTCTAAGCATGACGAGATTATCCCAACCCTTCGTGCTGCTGGTTACAACGTGTTTGACAAACCATTCGAGTCTGACTCGGTGCTAGTGACATTCCCTGTCGCATACGAAGACGTTAAGTTTGATGTAGTTGATGGCAAGGAAGTGAACATCGAGTCAGCTATCGATCAGCTAGATCGCTACAAGTTCATGATGGACAACTACGTAGACCACAACTGTTCTGTGACTATCTCTTATGACCCATCTGAGATTGAAGCAATCGTAGGGTGGATTCTGGAGAACTGGGATAGCTACGTAGGTGTATCGTTCATCTACCGTAACGATCCAACAAAGACTGCTGAGGACTTGGGCTATGCCTACCTGCCTCAGGAGGTTGTCACTAAAGAGAAGTACTACGATTACGTCAACACCCTACAGCCTGTAGACTTGACTGCCCTTGGTACTACTGACGACCTGTCGGATGAAGCCTGTGCTACAGGTGCATGTCCAATCCGTTAACATACTAACCTGAGCATGTTACAAAACTGCTCTTTTCTTAACATAGGGATGCTATGAAGATACTACGCTACGTTGAACACCTAGATTACACAAAAGTAAACTGGCCTGAGGAGGGTATTTATGTTGCTGCAAACAGTGGTGCAATATCTTTTATAGCAGCATTTACAAAAGAAACCCTGCCCGAAGATGCAAGGGCTTGGGCCAAGAAGCATATGGAAACACTCAAAAGGAAAGCAAATGAGCTACACAGTAATCAGCAGACCTAACTGCTTGTGGTGTAATAAGGCAATGGACCTGTTGTATGAGACAGGTATTGAGTACCAGAAGGTAGACATCTACGAAGAGATGTGGGTCAAGACATTGCTCTTAAAGACAGACCTAACTACAGTACCACAGGTATTTGACACCAATGGCTTCCATATCGGTGGTTACGAAGAGTTAGAAATGCACATCAACAACCTTGACATATACCAGTAAGTCTCATACATTAATGATAACTCTCCTTAGCTCAACTGGATAGAGCATCTGACTTCTAATCAGAAGGCTGTAGGTTCGAGTCCTACAGGGGAGGCCAACACATAGGAGCTACTATGCCTGTAACTAAGAGAATCGAAGACTTCAACGTAGACATTGCGAACAACGGCTTCGTGATTAACTACTCTGGTTATGATGATGAAGGTGAATACCAGTACGTCAAGCTAGTGTTCCGTGATCTGAATCAGCTACAAGACCATATCGCATACATCGTATCACTAGGTGAAAGCTAATGTATAGCCTATTGCT
>NZ_JALRGW010000077.1:0-1347 GCF_023253315.1 Aestuarium sp. | reverse complement strand
CGTGACGTCAGAGGCTTATAAATACAACGCTCGGGACGCGACGGGCGCGCGATGCGAGCGTACACGACGCGCGGCGCGGCGCGGCGCGGCGCGCGCGCGCGGGTGGTGCCGCGCGGTGATCGAAAGGTGGCGCGCGCGCGGTGTGCGCGAGCGCGAGCGCGAGCGTGTGCGTAAGCGTGTTACATGCGTTGCGTGCGTTACATGCGTCGTGATGTACAATGTGGTTACGCCACCGTCGACGACGGGAGCGTCTTGGTGGCCAACGCCAGGGTGTGACGACCGCCGGCGGATATTTCACTGACGCGCCATTGTGCGCCACCAGGAAGTGGGGGGAAGATGACGCGTCCTGGGAAACCGCACGCGGGAGAAGGGTCGCGAACGACACGCCCGAGTCGGCCGAGCGTGTTTCGTCCCCACGACAAAACGTGTCCTTCAGAGGTGAGAGCCACGGAATGCGAACCTCCGAGTGAGACGGCATCGACAAACGTTTCTTCTCCATTGCCTAAATTGACGACTTGAGGCGTGACTTTATCCTTGCAATCGTCGCCGAGTCCGAGTCGGCCGTATTCGCCACGTCCCCACGTGTAAAGCAAACCGCCCGCGGTGACACACGCGGAATGCCACCCACCCGCGGCGATACTCTTCGGCGCGAATCCGATACCGAATGTCTCAATCACGCACGGCTCAGCGCTCGCCCCGGTCGCCCCGAGACCTAATTGTCCGTACATGCCGTTTCCATAACTTAAAACTTCGCCTCGCGTTCGAAGCAGCAAATGAAAGCTCCCCGCGGCGATCTCCAGCACGTGCTTGTCGCACTTCAACTGTTTCGGCTCCGCGTGCGGTTCATCGTCTTCGGTGGTTTGCCCCCACTCGAAAACGCGCCCATCCACGGATAGCGCAAACGAGGACATTCCACCGCACGTCACCTCGCGCATCGCCGTCGGCAACGCCACGCGACGTCCCGGCGACACCATCGACCGCACCTCCGCCCAATCCCGATTCGGCACGTCACCATCGCACGCATCATCATTCGTACGCGTGACACCAATCTGATTATGCTCGTTCCCTCCCCACGCCCAGACGTCGCCATTAAAATCCACGCACACCGCGTGCCAACCGCCCAACGCCGCTCGCCGCACGCGAACTTTCCCTCCACCATCCTCGATTTCCATGCGCACGCGGTCGGGAATCTTCACGTACAACTCATCGCGATCGCGCCAATCGAACCCGAGCGTGCGATGGGAATTCCACCCCCACGCGTAGAGCTCGCCATCCGACGTCGTCGCCAACGCGTTTCGACTGCCCGCGTCGACGCCCGCGACGTCCACGCCATCGAGCGCGTCGATC
>NZ_JALRGW010000076.1:0-1447 GCF_023253315.1 Aestuarium sp. | reverse complement strand
TGTGATTTGGGGCTTGGGTCACGCAATTATGGGGGAAATCACCTATACCGACGGCGCGGCGGATCAAGACAACTTTGACAGCTTTGAAAGCATGCGGTTGTACCAAGCGCCCGAAATCATGGTGCGCGGTTTGGAAAATGGTCCAAAAATCCGCGGCATTGGTGAACCGCCTGTGCCACCCGCCGCACCAGCGTTGGCCAATGCCATCTTTGCCGCAACCGGTGAACGGCTGCGCGAAATGCCATTTAACAGGTTCATTGATTTTGTCTAAAACTAAATGCCCCCATCTGTCACAGGTGGGGGCGTTATTTCTCGCGGTATTTGCTGTGGCAGGCTTTACACTGTCCGCCGATCGTCGCCAAAATTGGCCCAAGGTCTGTTTGGGACTTTAGCTGAGTTTTTGCCGTCGCCGTGGCCTGGATGAGGTCGTCAGACAACGCAGTAAATGTGTCAAATTCATCCCAAAGGGTGGATTTGGCCTCGGATTTCGGATCTTGGGCGGGGTTTTTAAATGCCTCTGGTGTCTTATGCGCAAGATCGGACAGCGCATCTAGCGCGGCCATTGCCTGAACCGGATCAAACGGGGTTTGGGATTTCAACATCTGTCCCAAGATTTTGGTGTTTTCCGCCATGCTCGACATCAGCATCATGCGTTTCATCACTATGGGATTTTTGACACCACCATGCGCAAGCGCCAACGACGCCGCACCAATTCCCGTTACAAACATAAGGCCCAATATCGGTTTTTTAAACATCTTATGCATACTCCAAACTAAACGCATTCATCCTGCAATGTCATTACACACTGCTGTGATCGTTTATGGGGATCCCAGAACGGCAACGTCGGTAAAAATACCGACGTAATACCGACGTGTTACTTATGCGCGAATTCCGGCAAAACGCGTTTGCCACTCTTCGCGTTCTTCGTCCGAAATCTTGCGGAATGTCACATCGGGCACTTCAAACGCATGCCCTGCAGGCAGCACATTTACGGCGTCGGTGATATTGTCTGGCCATGTGTCATCTTGACACTTCATCGCGGCCATTAACGTCGCGCTTGCGTCTGGGATGAACGGGCTAGACAGCACCGCATAAAGACGGATCAGGTTCAATGCCAATCGTGTCTGCGCCGCTGCCTGTTCTGGGTTTTCCTTGAATGTTGACCACGGTGCCGCCGATTGTAGGTATTCATTGCCAATCACCCAAATCGCGCGCAATTCCGCGGCCGCTTTGCGCACTTCAATTGCTTGCATGAACCCTTCATAGGCGCGAATGCGGGTGGTCAATTCGGCGATGACCGCCTGTTCTTGGGCGCCCCATGTCCCACCCTCGGGCACCGTTTCTCCAAATTTTGAACGACAGAATTTGGTGATACGGCTGACAAAGTTGCCCAAAACGTCGGCCAAATCCTTGTTGACGGACGCTTGGAAATTGTCCCACGTGAATT
>NZ_JALRGW010000075.1:0-1461 GCF_023253315.1 Aestuarium sp. | reverse complement strand
TATCGGCATTCCGTTTTTGCTGATTGCGGCCGGAATCGGTTGGGCCAAGGGGAGCCTGGAGTTCTTCAAGCGCAACATTCGGGCCATCAACATCTTTGGGGGAATCCTGTTGATGCTGCTCGGAATCGTCATGATGACCGGGCTCTGGCTGCAGTTCACCACCTGGCTTCAGGAGGTGAACAGTGGCATCGTCCTGGTTCTCTAGGTTGCTGTTTTGGCCGCGCTGGTTTTGGCGTCAGCTCACCTCGATGCGCACGGCGCTGTTCTTGCTGCTATTGCTTGCGCTGGCTTCCATTCCCGGGTCCATATATCCGCAGCGCAGCGCAGACCCCAATGGGGTGAGGCTCTTCTTTGATAATCAACCAGAGCTGGCAGAGGTTCTTGACGCCATTCAGCTCTTCGATGTCTACACATCGGTCTGGTTCTCGGCCATCTACATCCTGTTGTTTGTCTCCCTGGTTGGCTGCGTGCTGCCAAGAACCAAGGTTCACCTGGCCGCCATCAGATCCAAGCCCGTCAAGACACCAGAGAATCTGCGCCGCATGGCGGTTCACGTTGAGGGTCAAAAGAAGATCGAGCTTGCAAATGCTGCCGAGCTCTTGAGAGATCGAGGCTTTCGAGTCCAACAGCAGGGGAACTCGGTTTCTGCCGAGAAGGGCTACCTCAAGGAAACCGGCAACCTGGTCTTTCACTTTTCCCTGGTTGGGGTTCTGATCGCGGTCGGCATCGGTGGGGGCTTCAGCTTCTCTGGACAGCGGGTTTTGGTTGAGGGTGACACCTTCGTGAACAACCTTGCAAGCTATGACTCGATTGCTCCGGGTCCGCTGTTTTTCGAGGACGAGCTCAAGCCCTTCAGTCTCACCCTCGATGACTTCGAGGTTGTCTACGACCTTAGGAACCGGCAAAACCTCGGACAGCCCGTCGACTTCATCGCCAGCGTCACCCTCGATGACGGAGTAAATGAGCTGAGCGATGAGATCAGGGTGAATCATCCTTTGGCCGTTCCGGGAGCGAATGTCTACCTGACCGGTAATGGTTACGCCCCAGTCGTTACCCTGACCGATGGCGAGGGAAACGTCGCCTTCTCCGGACCGGTGGTCTACCTTCCGCAGGATGGCAACATGACATCGCTCGGAGTGGTCAAAGCACCAGATGCCATTCCTAAGCAGATTGGACTCATCTCGTTTTTCTATCCGACCGTGGAGACGCTCACCTCTGGTGCATACACCTCGATCTATCCCGACCCAATCGACCCTTTGCTGACCGTGAATGTTTATGCCGGTGACCTGGGGCTCGATGGGGGTGTGCCAAGAAATGTCTTCGCCCTGGATGTGAGCAACATGGAGCTGGTCGCGGGCAGGGATGGACCAAACCCGCCGCTTGAACTTGCAGTCGGTGAGGTCGTCGAGTTACCAGATGGCCTCGGCAGCCTCAGCTTTGATGGCCTGCTGCGCTATGCAT
>NZ_JALRGW010000074.1:0-1475 GCF_023253315.1 Aestuarium sp. | reverse complement strand
CAAGCTTCTTGCCGTTGTTGTCGGTGTTCAGTGCGTTGAGAATCTCGGGAAGAGCGTCCTCGAACTGCACGTCCACAACGGCGCCAATCACCTGCGTGATTTTGCCTTTTGCGTTTGCCATTTCGTTTCTCCGATTCCTTAGAGCGCCTCAGCGCCCGAAATGATTTCAATGAGCTCGTTGGTGATTACAGCCTGACGCGAGCGGTTATACTCGATGGTCAGACGGTCGATCATGTCACCTGCGTTGCGGGTGGCGTTGTCCATGGCGGACATACGCGCACCTTGTTCCGAGGCGCCATTTTCCAGCAGAGCGGCAAAGATTTGTGTTGCAACACCACGAGGTAGCAAATCCGCAAGAATTGCTTCTTCACTTGGCTCGTAATCATATAGCGTTGCATCCGCATTTTCTTGACCAGCCTCATAGCTGGCTGGAATGATCTGTTGTGCTGTCGGAATTTGGGACACGACGTTAACAAATTTCGAAAAGAAAATTGTTGCGACGTCGAATTCGCCATCTTCAAAGCGTGACAATACATCCTTGGCAATTGCTTGAGCGTCAGTATATCCAACGCGTTTTACCTCGGACAAATCGACGTGACCGATGAATTTATCACCGAAATCACGACGGAGGTTGTCACGACCTTTTTTACCAACAGTCAAGATTTTGACCGTTTTCCCGGCAGCGACCAATTCCGCTGCACGCGTTTTTGCCAATTTCGCGATGTTCGCGTTAAAACCACCACATAGGCCGCGCTCTGCTGTCAATACAACCAACAGATGGGTTTGATTGCTGCCTGTACCGCGAAGCAGCAGTGGCGCACTATCAGACCCGCCGACCGAAGCCGCCAGCGACCCAAGAACGGCGTTAAACCGTTCTGTATAGGGGCGCGATGCCTCGGCAGCATCTTGGGCGCGGCGCAATTTTGCTGCCGCGACCATTTGCATAGCCTTGGTGATCTTACGAGTGTTTTTAACACTCTCGATCCGATTTTTTAAGTCCTTAAGACTTGGCATAGCCTCGTCCCCTTACTTATGCGAAATCTGCTGCGAACTCGTCCAGAGCGGCGCGAATTTTTTGCTCGGCTTCACCTTTTACTTTTGGATCTTCTTTTGTGATGTAATCCAAAAGATCAGCATGTTTGCCACGTAGGTGTGCCAATAGACCTGCTTCGTAACGGCCAACTTGGTTTACAGCAACTTTGTCCAAGTAACCATTGGTGCCTGCGAAAATCAAACATACGATTTCTGCGTTGGTCAATGGTGAATACTGAGGCTGCTTCATCAGCTCGGTCAAACGTGCACCACGGTTCAGCAACTGTTGTGTCGCAGCGTCAAGGTCAGAACCGAACTGCGCAAACGCTGCCATTTCGCGGTACTGAGCCAAGGACAGTTTAACAGGACCAGCAACGGATTTCATGGCGTTGGTTTGTGCGGATGAACCCACACGAGAAACCGACAGACCGGTGTTCACAGCT
>NZ_JALRGW010000073.1:0-1516 GCF_023253315.1 Aestuarium sp. | reverse complement strand
CAATAGCCGCCCAAAAATCCCCATACCAAACGGAAAAGAAGCAAACTGGCTATGAAATAACCAATCCTGAAATGCCAAGTCAATGCGCCGTCACTCTCGAGATTTCCCGTGATGAACATGGCGACGACGCTGATGGCCAGCATCCAATGGAATAGGCGGGTGGGAAGGTCCCAAACTCGTACGGATTTCATTGCCCTCTCCTCTAAATAATTCCCATCATGCCTGAGCGAAACCCTTGAGTCTTGCTGGCTTTAATAAAAATTGAGCTGCTAGGTGACGCAACTTAGGGTAGGCTATTTACACCCTAAATCGAAAGGATACCCATGCGCCAAGTTCTATCAGCCCGTTCATTGATGGCTCTCATTTGTATCAGTTTTGCCGTCGCTTCCGCACCTGCGGCCGCGCAATTTAAAAACGCCAAGCATGCTGTCGAATATCGCCAAGGTGCATTCAAACTGATGGGTGTGCATTTCAGCAGTATCGGCGCGATGGTCAACGGCAAAAAGCCATTTGACGCAGCGCAAGCCGCATTCGACGCAAACGTCGTTAAAACCGTGAGCGCTTTACCATGGGCCGCTTTTGGCGATGAAACCGAATCGATCAAGTCAGACGCCCGCGAGGAAATCTGGTTGGATAAAGAGGATTTCCTCGCACGCTCCAAAAAAATGCAGACTGCGACGGCAGGTTTGTTGGAGGCTGCAAAAACGGGTGACCAGGCCAAATTGAAGGTGGCATTCGGAGAAACCGCTCGTTCGTGCAAGGCCTGCCACGACGCGTATAAGGAATAACCGATTGACCCTGCGCGCTACCCGTTTTTTACGCGGGTTGCGCCAAAAGATCCTCGATCAGCGCGTGCAATGACTCGAAATTAGGCGGACCGACAAATGATTTCACCCTCTGTGTCGTCAACACATATATTGACAACCGTATCCCCATCTGTCAACTTAAGACCTGACATTATTTCTTAATGAATTTCTCGGCAAATCCACCGCGATAGTCAGACTCCTCAGAAATGCTTCCGTTTTCATCCAATGAAGCAACAAGCTCCTCCAGTTTTTGACGCTCAACAATTAACTCCTTGCAAGCCAGCGCAGTATCCTTGATGGCTTGAAGTTCTGCTTTACGTGCAGATCCTGTAAGTTCCTGATCCACAGGCTTTTGTATTTCCGCTGTCATATTGCGGATAGCCTGCTCCATTGCGTAGATGAGATTCTGTGCAGCGTCAGCTGTTGAGTACCCTACTTCTCTACGACCATTAGGTGTTGAACGAGCATTCGCCATAGCGTTTGATTATCAATTAACATTTCATAGTCTGCATCCTTTTGGAAGAAGACAGTATCTCCAACTTCAAGACCGTGCTCTTTAATCTTGTCGCTGGCGTATTTAATTTTTCCTTTCTCGTTACGAGGAGTATCATATGATACTATCTCAAGGATATCGCTTTTGAGCTTTGCTTCTGGCTCAATAGGCTCAAGGAATACCCAGTCGCCAAGAGCAAGAACCTCTCCTGTATCTT
>NZ_JALRGW010000072.1:0-1530 GCF_023253315.1 Aestuarium sp. | reverse complement strand
GCCCACTCATAATCAGTGCTTGCCCTGTGATCCGCCGCACTTTGGACCCGATGCAACGATTGGTGGTGCAGTCGCGGCAGCGCTGTCAGGCCCTGCACGCGCCAGCGTTGGTGCGATGAAAGATTTTGTTTTGGGCATCAAGATGCTCAATGCCGCTGGCGAGTTGCTGACCTTTGGTGGCCAGGTGATGAAAAACGTCGCGGGCTATGACATCAGCCGTTTGATGGCTGGCAGCATGGGCACGTTGGGTGTTCTGACTGAGGTGTCGATCAAGGTGTTGCCCGTCGCGCCCGCTGAGGCAAATCTGAAATTCAATTGCGACCAAGCGCAAGCGCTGTCCCTGATCAACACATGGGGAGGCCAGCCACTGCCCTTGAATGCCAGCGTTTGGAAACGTGACAAATCCGGTCGCGATTCATTGGTTGTCCGACTTCGTGGTGCTGTGGCAGCGGTCGATGCCGCGAGCGCCCGAATGGCCAGTGACGCTGCGGGTTACGGTATTTCTTGCGCCCATGTCACCACAGCTGAGGCTGAAGCGTTGTGGTTGTCGTGTCGCGAACAGACCCATCACTTCTTCACACCACCTGCCGCAGACGCTTGTTTATGGCGTTTAAGCGTGGCACAAACTGCGCCGGCAATGGCTGCGTTTTCCGATGCCTTGGTCGAGTGGCATGGTGCGCTTCGTTGGGTATGGGCACCTGCCAGCGACGCGGAAAAAGTACGTCAGTTGGCAGAGGATGCGGGCGGTCATGCCACCTTGTTTCGTGTGAGCCAAGCCCATGGCGAGACCGATAAAACGGTCGGTGTGTTCCACCCCACGCCGCCTGCGACCAGTGGTATTGCCCAGCGCCTGCGCGAGCAGCTCGATCCAACGGGTGTGTTCAACACCCACCGCCTGTAAGAAGCCATGCAAACCAACCTAGCTCCCGAATACGCCGACCGTGCAGAAGGCCAAGCGGCGGAAGCCATTTTGCGAAAGTGTGTGCATTGTGGTTTTTGCACGGCGACTTGTCCCACCTACCAGCTACTGGGGGATGAGTTAGACGGGCCACGTGGTCGTATCTACCTTATCAAGCAAATGCTTGAGGGTGAGACGCCGACACGCAAAACCCAATCGCATCTGGATCGTTGCCTGACCTGCCGCAACTGTGAGTCAACTTGCCCCAGTGGTGTGCAATACGGTCATTTGGTGGATATTGGACGAAAGCTGGTCGACGAAAAAGTTGAGCGCCCGTTGGGCGAGCGACTGTTGCGCAGTGCATTGAAGGAGGGATTGCCTTCAAAAATGTTTGGGCCCGCAATGAAGCTGGGTCAATCAGTGCGGGCGATCTTGCCTGAGGCGCTGAAAGCCAAAGTGCCAGTCAAGCAAGCGGCGGGTCGTTGGCCGACTGCAACCCATGACCGCAAAGTGTTGATGTTGGCCGGCTGTGTGCAGCCCGCCATGATGCCCAATGTGAACACGGCCACTGCACGCGTGTTGGACGCCGTTGGTGTGCAAGCGGTGATTGCACCGTCGGCAGGGTGCTGTGG
>NZ_JALRGW010000071.1:741-1545 GCF_023253315.1 Aestuarium sp. | reverse complement strand
TTTGAGGACAACACGCTCTGGACGCCTGCCAGCACAAACCAAGCTGGCGACATCACGCTGCAAACGTCAGGCCGCATCATGGCTGGCGTTCGCTCTCAGGGTCAGACTGTTATCCTGACGGACCAAGACGCGCATCGCGGAGTTTACATTGGACCACCTTACATTTTCCAGTTTGAGCGCGTTGGTGATGCCTGCGGATTGATTGCGCGTAAGGCTGTAGCAAACACGCCAGCAGGCGTGTTCTGGATGTCGCAGAACGGGTTCTTCCGCTATGACGGGTCGTCTGTCTCACCTGTTGACTGTGAAGTGCATGACGCTGTGTTCTCCAACATTAACACGGCTCAGATCAGCAAATGCTGGGCTGTGTCGAACGGTCAGCACAACGAGGTCTGGTTCTTCTATCCGTCTGCGGGGTCTAACGAGATTGACCGCTATGTAGCCTTTGACTACCGCGAAGGTCATTGGATTATGGGCAGCCTAAGCCGCACAAGCGGTGTGTCCCGTGGCGTGTTCAGCAGCCCGATCTGGGCTGACGCCAATGGCAATGGCTACAACCACGAACTTGGCTTCAACTATGACGGCGGCACGCCATTTGCTGAGAGCGGTCCCTATAAAATCGCAGCGGGTGAAAACCTAGCGGTCGTGCGTCAGATCATCCCTGATGAGGTCAACCTTGGCGACACGCGCATGACGTTTAAGTCTCGCTTGTATCCTACAGCGGCTGAGACAACGCACGGGCCTTACACTATGGCAAACCCGACCAGCGTTCGTTTGCAGGGCCGTCAAATCCGTGTAAGGGTAGAA
>NZ_JALRGW010000071.1:0-731 GCF_023253315.1 Aestuarium sp. | reverse complement strand
GGCGTCACGCAAGGTGATTGGCGCGTTGGCACAACACGCTTTGACATTGTTGAGGGTAGTAAACGATGAGTGCGACACTCCCACCTCCCGCTGGTCCAGATTGGAAAGTGTGGGCGCGTCAGCTTACGGCTTACCTGTCTCGGCATTGGGAGATGCTTGACTACAAGACGGGCAATGAAAGTTTGTCCGACAACGGCATCATGATGTGGGACAACACGCTAGGTTATCCTGTTGTTTCTAAGGACGGCACGTTTCGGCAGGTTGTTTTGGCGGACGGTGAAGCCAACTTAGGCATTTCAACAAATGTCACTGCTGCGGCTGCTAACACGGCTTATCCACTTACGTTTACCATGTTGTCTGGGTCTGGCATTTCGCTCGGAACGCCTGCGTCTCGCATCGTGTTTGAGGAAGGTGGGCAGTATCTTCTGTCATTCTCTGCGCAGATCAACTCTTCATCATCTAGCACTGTAGACTTTTTCTTCTGGCCTCGCGTTAATGGCACCAACATTACTGGCAGCACGATGAAGAACTCGCTGCACAACAACGGAGCAACCCTTGTTGTTAGCCGTTCATCTATCTTCACATTCAGTGCTGGTGATTACCTTGAAGCAATGTGGGCCGTCGATAGCACAGCAGGCTCACTGCAAGCATTCTTGGCAACTGCATTTGCGCCTGCTACACCCGCTGCCACGCTTTCCATCACGCGAGTGAAGGCATGACCGTTTCTCTCT
>NZ_JALRGW010000070.1:1208-1602 GCF_023253315.1 Aestuarium sp. | reverse complement strand
ATTAACAGCCGTAGCCGTGTTACCCTGCAAAGCATCCGCAGAGAGGCCACCAGAGGCCGCTAGGACGCCTGTCTTGGTTTCTACCATGTTGTCCATGTATTGCAGCATTGGCAGCGTGCTGCCCGCTACAAACGGCACAGCCAACTCGCGGATTGCGCCAGGCTGCTTAACACGCACGATGCGACCAATCTCGTTGTTGAGCAAGTCGTCGTATTCCGCCATGCCGTCAACAACTTCCATTCCTGGGTTGTTGGTCAAGGCTACGTTGTCCAAGATGCCGCGCAGGATAGCGGTTGCCGCATCCTGCTCATCAATGATGATTTCAGCCAGAGAGCGTCCGTAGAACGAGTGCGGCTCTGGGTCAATCTCAAACTTGGCAAACGGGATTTCGTCG